>CAZVZI010000304.1:0-2642 GCA_964631455.1 uncultured Thermodesulfobacteriota bacterium
TTTCTGTCATCCCCGAGTGTTTCTATCGGGGATATGTATTTATTTAGGCTATACTTCAAAACCATATTCCCGATTAAAACTTCGGGAATGACAAAATGAAACAACCTTTTCATCCTTCTTTGTGAACGAAGTTCATGAATGTTTCATTACGCCCCGCACTTCGCCGCCTGTATCTCGCAGGCCTCTTCGTAAGTAATAAGTTCTTTAATAGTTGCCTTGTCGCTGCAAAGCGCGCATTCGGGATCCCTTCTCACCTTAACCTTTCTGAAATTCATGCCAAGGGCGTCAAAGATAAGAAGGTGGCCTGCAAGCGTATTTCCAATGCCCAAAAGCTCTTTTATAGTCTCCACCGCCTGTATAACTCCGACAACACCGGCCAAAGCCCCTAACACACCTGCCTCCTGGCAGCTTGGCACAAGGCCCTTGGGCGGCGGCTCAGGATACAGACACCGGTAGCAAGGCTGTCCTGCATGAGGTTTGAATATTGTAACCTGTCCGTCAAATCTGAACATGCTGCCTGATATTAAAGTTTTCTTTTCAAAAAATGCCGCGTCGTTCATCAAATATCTTGTAGGGAAATTGTCGCTTCCGTCCATAACAATGTCATAGTCTTTTATTATTCCTCTGATGTTATCCGCGTTAAGCCTTTGTTTATAGGTTATTACCTTTACGTCCGGATTAAGGGCTTCAATAGATTGCGCCGCGGATACGGTTTTGTGCGTGCCAACCCTGCTCGTATCATGGATTATCTGTCTCTGCAAATTGCTCAAATCAACGCAGTCTCCGTCGGCTATGCCGATTGTTCCGACACCGGCGGCGGCAAGATATAATAGTATGGGAGAGCCGAGCCCTCCGGCGCCAAGCACAAAGACCTTTGACTTAAGAAGCCTGGCCTGCCCCTTTCCCCCAACCTCCGGGAGTATGATATGCCGCGAGTATCGTTCTATTTGTTCTTCGGTGAAATTCATAACTACAGAGTCAAAGAGTCAGCGAGTCAGAGTAAAAACTTTGACTCTTTGACTCTATGACACTATTTTCATCCCCTCCTTTTCAAAAGGTTCTTTTTCATCCTCAAACGTCCATGATTTGACAGAAACATCTTTTCCATTCCGGACAGAAACAATGACATACGAATAAAACGGCCATGCCCTTTCCCTGTCGAAACCGGAAGGCCTATCCGGGTGGTCCGGGTGGGAGTGATAGAAACCGATTACTTCCATGCCGTTTGACGACACCTCTTTTTCAATCTTCAACAGTTCTTTTGGGTTTATTTCATATCTGTCATTTGCCCTATCCTTGTTGACATTTTCCATCGGCCGCGCTTTTACAACCTTTTTACCCTTTCCAATCAATGCCCCGCAGCATTCATGAGGATATGCTTTCTTTGCATGACCAATTATTTCATGGTAAATTCTTTTAGGAAAATGAAGCATCTCAGTCCCATAACCTTGTAGACAAATACCTGTCTCCGCCGTCTGGAAATAGAGCTACTATAACTCCTTGTTTTAGCTTTTTTGCCGTTTCAAAGGCGCTCCACATGGCAGCGCCTGATGATTGCCCGACAAAGAGCCCCTCTTCCCTTGCGAGTCTCTTGGCCATATCATAAGACTCCTCAGTTGGCGCAGACACTTTGCTGTCGAGCTTTTCAGGATGATATATGCCGGGGACTATGGATGTAGCCATATGTTTCAACCCTTCAAGACCGTGCAGAGGTGTTGCAGGCTCTACCTGTATTACCTGTATATCAGGGTTAAACTCCTTAAGCCTCCTGCCGGCGCCCATAATAGTTCCGCTTGTTCCTATGCTGGCCACAAAATGGGTTATCTTGCCGCCTGTCTGCTCTATAATCTCAGGGCCGGTTGTATCGTAATGCGCCTCTGGATTTGACGGATTGTTATACTGGTCAAGTTTGCAGTATTTGTCGGGATTATCCACATACAGTTTCCATGCAAGCCTTATAGCGCCGTCAGACCCTTCAAGCGGATTTGAAAACACGACCTTGGCGCCGAATGCCTTCAGTATCTTCTTTCTCTCTTCGCTCACATTTTGGGGCACAACAAGTTCAACGCCGTAGCCCTTTACCGCGCCAATCCAAGCGTAGGCTATGCCGGTATTGCCCGATGTTGAATCAAGGATTATCTTATCTTTAGTAAGCCTGCCTGCTTTTTCTGCATCCTCTATCATCCTTTTAGCGGCCCTGTCTTTTACAGAGCCGCCAGGATTATAACTTTCAAGTTTTGCATAAATCTCCACAGATTCAGGAAGGTCTTTTGTAATTCTATTTATCTTAACCAGTGGCGTATTGCCCACCATCTCAACAATAGATTGTCTTGGCGAACTCAAGTCCCATCTGATTTGCGGCAAATCAGAAATAACATGTCTGCTCATATAGTTATCTCTCCGGCTTGTATTATCGTAAAATAGCGATTAAAAGCCTCGCTATTTTACAAACCACAAAAAATCAAAGTCTATTTTTGGGTATTAAATAAAAGTTGAGTCTTTTACTCTTGTATAATACTTTACTATAATTGTCAAGATAAAATTAGCCTATTTTATCTTGACAATAGCGCTTGTTTTTAGGTATAAAATATAATGCTTTTAAACTTGAAAAACGCCACTTACAAATCCTTCCTGCGTGTGTA
>CAZVZI010000305.1:0-2313 GCA_964631455.1 uncultured Thermodesulfobacteriota bacterium
TAAAGTTAAACAGTTAGGACTTCGACCATTGGCAGTTCACTTTGATAGTGGATGGAACTCGGAATTGGCTGTAAATAATATAGAGAACATCGTTAAAAAACTTGATATAGATTTATACACCTATGTTGCGGATTGGGAAGAAATGCGCGATCTTCAGCTGTCATTTTTTAAGGCATCTCTCGCAAACTGCGATATACCTCAGGATCATGCATTTATTGCAGTTCTCTATCGCCTTGCGGCCGACAAGGGGATTTCGTATATCATAAGCGGCCATAATATTGCTACAGAGGCAATACTTCCTAAATCATGGGGCTACGACCCTATTGATTTGAGACATATTAAAAGCATACAAAAAAAGTTTGGAACTGTTAAGCTGAAAAAATATCCTACGATAGGGTTTTTCCGCCGATATATATATTATCAGTTCATGAAAAAGATACATATGATACCGATTTTGAATTATATGTCCTATGTAAAAAGCGATGTTAAAGAATTTATAAAGAAAGAACTCCATTGGCGTGATTATGGAGGAAAACACTACGAATCGGTTTTTACCCGCTTTTTTCAGGGCTATTATCTTCCGACTAAATTCGGGTTTGATAAAAGAAAGGCGCATCTATCCAGTCTTATAGTCTCCGGCCAGATGACAAAGGAGCAGGCATTGGAGGAGATGAAAAAAGATATTTATACAGCGGAAAAGATAAAAGAGGATAAGGATTTTGTAATCAAAAAATTAGGCATTCGTGAAGATGAATTTAATAGAATTATGGCGTTGCCTATTAAGACCTTTCAAGATTATGATTCAAACCACAGGCTTTTGCAAGCAGCGCGATATGCTGCATTATTTTTACAAAAGAGAGGGTTATTGTCATCATGAAAGTTGTCACAGTAACAGGCGCCAGACCCCAATTTATAAAAGCTGCGCCTGTTTCCCGAATGTTGAACAGGTTTGGAATAAAGGAAATTCTTGTTCATACAGGTCAACACTATAATTACAATATGTCTGAAGTGTTTTTTCGGGAGCTTAAGATAAAAGAACCTGATTATAATCTCGGCATCGGCTCTCTTCCTCATGGCGCCCAAACCGGAAGGATGATGGAGAGGATTGAACAGGTCTTGCTGAAAGAGAAACCCTCTATGGTTTTGGTATATGGAGATACGAATTCCACGCTGGCAGGGGCGCTGAGCGCTGCAAAACTCCATATACCTGTAGCACATGTGGAAGCAGGGCTTAGAAGCTACAATAAAAGTATGCCGGAAGAGATAAACCGTGTTCTGGCAGACCATGTCTCGGATATGCTTTTTTGTCCTACCGAGACAGCGGTAAAAAATTTGAAAAAAGAAGGTTTTACCAATGTTGCAAATAACGGAAAACTAATCAACAACCCGTTTGCTTTGTCTAAACCGTTATCTTTGCCCTCTGTATTTAATGTTGGGGATGTAATGTATGACTCAATACTCTTTAACCTTAAACTTGCGCACAGCAAATCAAGGGTTTTGAAAAATTTGAGTTTGAAGGAAAAGGTTTTTTATCTTGCCACGGTGCATAGAGCAGAAAACACCGACGATCCTATAAGACTGGAAAACATATTTCGCGCCCTTAGTAAAATAGCAAAAAACTATCCATTGGTTATTCCGTTGCACCCTCGGACGGGGAAAAGTATAACTTCTATCAAAGGGCTTGATGGTGATATGAAAATAATTTCGCCTCAACCCTATATGGATATGTTGATGCTTTCCAGTTCGGCGCGGCTTATTCTTACGGATTCCGGCGGTTTGCAAAAAGAGGCATTTTTCTTGAATGTGCCTTGTGTGACGCTCAGAGATGAGACAGAATGGATTGAAACATTGAAGAATGAAGTGAATATTTTAGCCGGAGCAGAAGAAAGTCGTATATTGAATGCAGTGGATAAACAAGAAAGGAAAAAACTGAAAATAAAAGAAAATTATTATTTTGGCAACGGCAATGCCTCTGAAAAAATAGTAAATACAATTAAGATAATCTTAAATGGAAAACACAGATAGCACAGTAAAAAACAAGAGAATACTCCACGTCATACCATATCCATTGCTGCCTCTTATAGGGCCCTGCTTTAGGTGCTTGCGACAATTGAGGGCGTTGAAAAACCATGGAATATACGCAGCGCTCTTAGCGCCTGAAATAAAGGACAAAAAAAGTTTGGTAAAACTCAAGGAATCTGTATTTCACGACATTGACATATTTCCCGTGCTTCCTCATTCATCAGCGCCTCTTTTAAGGGAGGTTGGTTTTTTGTTTTTTTTATGGCGAAAAATAAATACGGCTCTTGATAA
>CAZVZI010000305.1:2323-2637 GCA_964631455.1 uncultured Thermodesulfobacteriota bacterium
CATGTCCACAATCCGCCGGACACTTTGGCATTTGTTGTTTCAGTGATATGTTCTCGAAAGAAAATACCGCTTGTCTATGATATACACGACAGCTCAAAAGAGGTAATCGGCTCAGCAGGGTTTAACCCTTTGCTTAAAAAGGTTTACATCAAGGTTGCGCTTTTTTTTGAAAAACAGACCATAAAGAGGGCCAGCGGTATTGTGACGGTGAGTGAAAGCTTAAAAAAATTATTGTTAAATACAAGGAAGGTGTTTCAGAAATACAATCCCTATTTTATAGTGATGAGGAATATTGATGAATCATGTGATGCTCT
>CAZVZI010000306.1:0-2606 GCA_964631455.1 uncultured Thermodesulfobacteriota bacterium
ACATTACCCAAATTAGAAGGCAGCTTGACAATATAAGACGGGTATGTAAAAATAAAGAAAAATTAAAGAAAGATGGTCTTGGATGTATATTCTTAACTTTCTATATTCTTGACTTCTAATTACAGGAAAGGGGTTTTATAAAATGATTGTAGCAACGCAACTTAGAGTGGGAATGAGCATTTTGTATAATGGAGAACCTTTCAAGGTGGTGAGCGTACAGCACATAACGCCCGGCAACTGGCGGGGCATGGTTCAGACAAAGATGAAAAATCTTAAAACGGGTTCGGCCGTTGAAAACCGTTTCCGCTCCGAAGATAAATTGGAAAAGGCTCATCTGGAGCAGCATGAGATGGAATACCTTTATAACAGCAGTGCCGATTATTTTTTTATGAACACAGAAACCTACGAACAGGTGTCGCTCTCCGCAGAAGAACTCGGCGATAATGTTTACTATCTTATCCCGAATATACGATTCATGGTTGATTTTTATGAGGGCAAACCGGTTGGCATAGAGCCGCCTCAGGTTGTTGAGCTTAAGGTTGTAGATACGACGCCAAACCTAAAAGGCGCCACAGTGACAAATAGCTTGAAACCGGCAACCCTGGAAACAGGGCTTGTTGTAAATGTGCCGGCATTTATTGATGTTGGCGAGAAGATACGGGTTGATACAACAGAGGGTAAGTATCTGGAGAGGGCCAAGTAGGAAAAACCAACCCTTCTTCTCCCCCGCGTGCTTTGAACGATTCAAAACTAAAACCGGTTGCGCAGCGTCCGGACAAATGCCTGGTCAGCCCTTGACGATACCATCTCAAGCGGCGAATAACCGCGTCTCCATGCAAGGTAAAAGGTAAGCAGAAGCGCCGCGCCTGTAACGGCAAAGTTTGGCCATGCGTTAAGTTCCCACTGCCCCCTCCAGCTTAGCTGCAAAGTGTCTGAAAACGGCATGAGGTATAGGATAGGCCAGTGGTCTCCGTCAGGCCCTCTTGCCCCGACGATATCACCGAGGATGTGGACATGAAAACTCAAAAAGGCGAGAAGCGCTGTCCTCCATCGCCGCCCGGTGAAGGCAAAACTTGCCGCAGCGACGACAAGAACGAATGTAAGGTTATGGAGGGCGGTATGATGGTATTTTGTCCACCAGAGGAGTTCGTGGTTTGACCCGCGGGTTAAAAGCTCGGCCACAAGACCGAGGCCGTCAATATCAGGGACAACACCTGCCAGAGTAACAGCCGCCCTTTCCTTGCGCGTGAGCGAGGCGTCTGCGCTGGCGACTGTCCAGCCTAATAAAAAATGCGTAACCGGGTTCATCGGCGCTCCTTAAGCTGTTTTTTTACGCCGCAAGCTAAGGCTTTGCCTCGGTAAATTCCCCTGAGTATGTAATAATTGCGACCGGTTTTTTAAGCCCCCACGACTCCGGCCCAGATATGGTTATCCCGCCAGAAGAAGCACTCATGTCCGAGGAACAGGTAATCTTCTCTTTGTATAACGGCTTATATCCCGCCTTTTCCATATCCGCGCACGTAACTACCCCGGCCTTTGGGTTATCCTTGAGATACGTCTTTGCGGCGGTATATGCGCTCTTCGCATCAGCGTTCAGCGCTCTGACGTATGCCCTTTTTTTGCTGTCGGCGATGCCGGTCATTTCATCAAAGTTGACCGCTGAGTAGCCGAAGATAGACAGGGTCAGGACGATAAGTATGTATAAATTCTGGGGATGTATAAATTCTGAAATTTGGAATTCTTTGGAATTCTGGGGACACCATACTTATTTCTGCTCATCTTCTTTTTCTTTCTTCCTCCCTGGTTTTTGTCTACGCAGAATCCGACCCAACGCCTTTTCAATCTTTTTCACAAAATGCTCTCCTCCCAAAGGTCTTCCGGTAAGTTCATGCTTGCGCAGTTCTTTTATCTCTTTATCAGGGATTGCAGATAAAAGAAATCCACGCCAACCCTTAACCATGTTAAGTAACGGAGTTACTTTGGCAAGATTATCATCTTCTCCTGTTAAATGTGCATGGGCGCTGCTCCACTGATATGACCACGGTTCTTTCGCAAGTCCAGCACGCACAGGATTGAGTTCTATATATCTCGCCGCTGCAAGAAGATAACTTTCATCCATAGGAAAGGAACCGAATCGCCCTTGCCACAAATGTCCCCTCCAACCCTCACGAAAATTTATATGTCTTGTATACCGGCGATGGGCTTCTCCTATGGCCCTTCTCAAACCATCTTCCGATTCTGGCACCGCAATCATATGAACATGGTTTGGCATAAGGCAATATGCCCATATCTCTACTTTGAACTTCTTGCACCATTCCGACATTAGGCTTATATATATTTTGTAATCATCACCACAGAAAAACGTCTGCTGTCTACGATTGCCTCGTTGTGTTATATGGTGAGGATGCCTTGCGGCAACTACTCTTGCAATTCTTGCCATGCGACAATGATATGCCTTCTAAAGCACAGCGTCAAGAATTAAGTATGGTGTCCCCAGAAATTGATGGTGTCCCCAGAAATTGAGGGCATTCCACCCTGTCAAGATTTTTTGGGCTGCTAAAACACACCCTTCAGATCAACCTCAAACCCCTGAAGGAGTTTAGACC
>CAZVZI010000307.1:0-283 GCA_964631455.1 uncultured Thermodesulfobacteriota bacterium
TTTCCGGTTGATGTCATCCGCAAGTTCATTTGTTGTGGTAAGACAGATATAAAATTTTTCAGGGTCTTCAAAATCAGGAATGTGCCTTTTATTTATTGCCATGAAGTCATCATCTGTTGCGGTATTATTCCTTATTGCATTCAGGATATTCAGAAACCTCCCATCCTTCTGCCTGTAAACCTTCTCAAGCTCAATAAACTCCATATCCAGTTCATTTGAAAAGACCTTTGAATCAAAAAAATACGGACTCTTGTAATAATCTGCAAAAATAGTCCTTTCGCGG
>CAZVZI010000307.1:293-2580 GCA_964631455.1 uncultured Thermodesulfobacteriota bacterium
GACAACAGGCGGAAGTTGATAGAGGTCTCCGATGAATATCATCTGCGTTCCGCCGAACGGGAGAGATTTTTTCTTGCCGTGGATTCTTAAAAATATATCCATGCAGTCAAGGATGTCAGCCCTTACCATGGATATTTCATCCACCACAATGGCATCAAGGTTTTTGTAAACGGATTTATTCCTTGGCTTAATCTTCTTTACGGTATCAGGGGTCACATCTATCTTGAAGTTGAAGAATGAGTGGATGGTCTGCCCTTTCACATTCACAGCAGCCACGCCAGTCGGCGCAAGGACAGCAATAGCCTTTTTTGTATTGTCTCTGAAATGCTGGAGAAGGGTTGACTTGCCTGTGCCTGCCCTTCCTGTAACAAAGACATTCCTGTCCGTATCGTCCATGATATGGAGGGCTTTAAGAAAGTGTTCGTTTAAATCAAGTTTTAAAAGATGCTTCATATCAAATCTCAAATTTGAGATTATCTTTTGTAACTCGTGAGCGTATTCAAAAATTCTTCTTTCTCTTTCCTGTTTTTTGCGATTAGACGCCCTTTTTCATTCAGATATCTCTGCCCCTTAATCTTGCTGTTCTGGAGAGAATCTGCCCATGCCCGAATCTGACGGGAAATGCCCTCAACTTCTGATTTCAAATTTGAAATCTCAAATTTCAAACCCTGAAAAACACTCAGTTTTTCTATGAAATAAAGCATAGAACGGACTTCACCGGCTGAGCCTCTTGCAATATAAAGAAAGGTCAAAAGTTCCTGTGTGGTTCCTCTTTCAAAACCCTCGGCAATGTTGTTGGAAATAGAAAGCGCTGCCCTCTCTATCTGGTCGCACAGGCTGTATTTTCTTCTGAAAGGCGGTTTCTCGGTCAGGGCGTATATCTTCTCGGCAAGGCTTATCGCCGACTTCCAAACCGGCAAATCCTCAAACCGCTCATAGGTCATTGTCTTACCTCTTTTTATTTCAAATTTCAAATTTCAATTTTTGTCTCTATTCTCAAATCTGTAATCTCAAATTTCAAATCTCTTTGTCACTCTCCCCCGTCCTGCAATCTTCGCCTCAATATCCGGGGCGTGAGTTCAGGATATATCCCCTGCCCGCACCCCTGTAATTATATTTTTAATCTGCATCTTCGCATCTTGGCGTAAGAGCCGAATGGTTTCAATACACTTTTCAAATATGAATGCTTGTACAATTTTAAATCTCAAATCTCCAATCTGAAATCTTAAATTAGCTCTATGCATTAGTATCCAGATTCTTCTTCCCGCACCCCCTGCCGCAAGAGCCGAATGGTTTTTAATGTCTACCTCATAGGTTGACACAATCGCATTTAAAGAACCTTGTCCCTTTTTCTGTCTTTCAATATTGTAACAGCCTTCTTGTCGCAGTAAAATGTCACAGCATGTCACAGTAACTTGTCACACTAAGACATAGTGCCTTGTCGGATCTGTCTGACTCTTAGCTACTGATTTAATGATACCTTTTCCCATCATATCTTCTAAATCTCTTTGAGCTGTGCGCGTATACAGGAAGCCACTGCCTGATATTCACCCACAGAAATCGCGCCTGTTCTTAACAGATATTTAATCGCCTTTTCCTGACGGACATTCAGGCCCAGTCTCTTAATCTTTTGCAACGCATTATCTTGTTTTACTAAATGACAACCTAATTGACAACCTAATCGCCAACCGCTTAGATAAACTCATAATACGCCCCTCTGCCCGTTCCTTTGAGTCTAACAACCTTCAATCCGACCAGTTTGTTAATCTCCTTTAAAGCAGCCTGCCTTGAAATCTCAAATTCTTTCGCAACATCACCAATTGCAATTTTTTTATCCCGAATTATTCTTTCCACAATCTTCATCTGCCTTTCAGTCAAAGCAATCTGCCCTTTCTTAGCCTTTCTCAGTCTTTCGCTGCTGAGCCGGACAA
Source organism: uncultured Thermodesulfobacteriota bacterium (assembly GCA_964631455.1). Taxonomy (GTDB): domain Bacteria; phylum Desulfobacterota; class GWC2-55-46; order UBA9637; family UBA9637; genus JACRNJ01. The sequence continues at coordinate 2,225 of CAZVZI010000307.1, forward strand.
CACTCTCCTTAACAGCAGCTATGCTCACCTTCACGCCTTCAACAAAATACCCAAGCCATTTGGTTATATCAAGGGTCTTCTGATCCACGCTTTGCAGGGCACGGTAATACGATGGCCTGTCAGAATCATAATAATCATCAAGAGAGAAGAATTGTTTTGCATCAAACCCCCTCAAATGAAGTATCAGCGTGGCAAGAACACGGGCGGTTCTTCCATTTCCATCTATAAAGGGATGGATTCTCACAAATTCATAATGAGCTATTCCAGCCTCAATAACAGGGCCAAAAGCTTGTGTCTCTGCAGAATTCAGCCATACAGTCAATGCCTTCATTAATTTTGGGACATCTTCATTTGAA
>CAZVZI010000308.1:0-2578 GCA_964631455.1 uncultured Thermodesulfobacteriota bacterium
CCATAAAGGCCATAGTGGATATGGATGTGCCTGTTATGGGATATATCGGCCTTACACCCCAGTCTATTCATAGGATGGGGGGCTATAAGATTCAGGGTAGAGAAAAAAAGCAGAAGAAAAAACTATTGGATGACGCAAAGGCTGTGGAAAAAGCAGGCGCATTCAGTGTTGTCCTTGAATGTATTCCGGCAGAGCTGGCAAAGGAGATAACCGAAACCATCTCTATCCCGACTATAGGCATCGGGGCAGGCCGTTATTGCGATGGTCAGGTTCTTGTTATCCATGACCTTCTGGGTTTATATGATGATGTCAAGCCGAGGTTTGTTAAAAGATATGTCAATTTAAAACAAATAATATCCTCTGCAGTTAATGAATATATAGATGATGTAAAAGAGGAAAAATTTCCCGGCAAAGAGCATAGTTTTTAATTACATGCAGATTATAACCGATATAAACGAGATGCGGCACTTCTCAAGAGATGCGAAAAAGAAAGGCAAATCCATTGCCTTTGTTCCTACAATGGGGTATCTGCATCAAGGCCATGCAAGCCTGCTCAAAAAAGCGAGGAATATTGGCGATGTGCTGGTTATGAGCATCTTTGTGAATCCTGCGCAGTTCGGGCCGAATGAAGATTATGCTGCATATCCGAGAGACATGGCGAGAGACACGGCATTGGCGGAGGCCAACAAAGCGGATGTCGTTTTTTATCCTGCCGCGCAGGAGATGTATCCCGATGGTTTCCAGACTTATGTGGATGTAAAAGATTTGAGCCGTCATCTCTGCGGTCTTTCCAGGCCAGGGCATTTTCGCGGCGTTGCAACAGTAGTTGTGAAGCTATTTAGTATTGTGAAGCCCGATATTGCTCTGTTTGGTGAAAAGGACTTTCAGCAAGCAGTAATAATTAAAAGGGTAGCGCAGGATTTGAATATGGATGTAGATATTATAACTATGCCGACCGTAAGAGAGGCGGACGGTATTGCTATGAGTTCCAGAAATAGCTATTTAAACAAAGAAGAAAGAAAGGCAGCCAGTTGCCTTTATAATGCTATTAAGAAAGGGAAAGATATATTTGATAATGGCGTTAGAAATACCGATGTAATATTAAAAGAGGCGATGAATATCATAAAGAATGAGCCGTTGGCGGCGATAGATTACATCAAGGTCTGTGATATGAATACGTTAGAGGATTTGGATGTAATTCAAAATAATGCCCTTTTGGCATTAGCAGTGAAAATCGGAAAGACAAGGCTTATAGATAATTGTATGTTAGGTTGAAGGAGGAAAAGTAATATGCAAAGAATCATGCTTAAATCGAAGATTCACAGGGCAACTGTAACGGATGCGAATATAGACTACGAAGGGAGCATCTCAATATACGAAAACCTTATGCAGGCGGCAGGCATACTCCCTTTCGAACAGGTGCATATCTATAACATATCAAACGGCAACAGGTTTCAGACTTATGCGATAAAGGGGAAAAGGGACAGCGGCGATATATGTATAAACGGCGCAGCAGCTCATCTGGCAAAGAAAGGGGATATTATCATCATAGCCACATATGCGGCTATGGAAGAAGCGGAGACCGCGAAGCATATCCCTCTTTTGGTGTATGTGGATGAAAAAAATCAGATGACTGTGCCTGCTGAATATAATATCGGCGCGAAGATAAAGGCGGCCGTATGCTGAAAAAAGCGAAGACAAATTTCAAAAGATATTTTATTACAGGGCTTTTGGTGGTTGTGCCGTTCTATCTGACCATCTACATCTTCGCTCTTATTGTCGGCTACATGGACACCCTGTTAAATTATCTGCCTGAGTTTTTGCGGCCGGATACATATCTGCCGTTTCACATACCCGGGCTTGGAGTTATATTTACCATAGCGGTTATCTTCTTTACCGGCATTCTTGCCACGAATCTGCTCGGGAAAAAAATGGTTGAGATCGGAGATAGAATCCTTGCAAAAATACCGCTTTTCAGAAACATTTATAAACCGCTTAAACAGTTCATGGAAACATTTTTTGTTACAGGATATTCCGGCTTCAACAGGGTTGTGCTTGTGGAATTTCCAAGCAAGGGGATGTATTCAGTAGCCTTTCTTACCGGCGTCGCTACAGGCGAGGTGCAAAGCAAGACGCAGGAGAAGGTCGTAAATGTGTTTTTGCCCACAACCCCCAATCCCACAACCGGTTTTTATGTCCTCATACCTGAAAAGGATATCATTCCGCTCGATATGTCTGTTGAAGACGCATTCAAGCTCATCATCACAGGCGGCATGGTAAGCCCTGAAAAGACAAAACAGAGTAATTAAATCCTGAAAACACAATAATTGAAAACTGCTGCATGGTGTGTTATAAAACCACCGTGATTCCGTGAGTATTTTAAGATTTTTTTACATCACGCACACGTATAACTATTTTTTAAGGAGGCGTCAAATTGGCAGAGAATCTTGGAGATTGGAAAAGAAGCCACTACTGCGGAGAATTGACTGGCAGAGATATTGGCAAAGATGTATTCCTTATGGGATGGGTGCAGAAAAGGCGCGACCACGGCGGCTTGATATTTATAGACTTGAGAGAC
>CAZVZI010000309.1:0-2570 GCA_964631455.1 uncultured Thermodesulfobacteriota bacterium
GATACTCCTGACTCTTTGACTCTTTGACTCTTTGACTCTCTCACCATCACATCCGCCTTTGCCCCCTGCTTACTACCTGCAGGGGCAGGCTTCACGCTGAAGGTAATCTTTTTTGCCCTGATATTCCCCGCCATGCTTGCAAGCCGTGGATCATCCATGTTGATAATTGCCGTGCCATTCGTATCCATCTCCTGAAAAAGCTCGCCCTTTGCCGATGCCACGCCTTCAATGTCTCCAAGCGTAGCCGTATGAGTCTCGCCGATATTGGTAAGCACCGCCACATCCGGTTTGCAAATCCGCGCCAGTCTTCGCATCTCACCCTTTTCACTAATGCCAAGTTCCACCACTGCCGCTTTATGAATATTATTAAAGCCGAATAGCGTAAGGGGAAGGCCTATGAGGTTATTCAGATTTCCTTCGGTTTTTATAGTAGTGCGTGAAGCATTGAGTATTGAAGCTATCATCTCTTTGGTTGTTGTCTTGCCGCAACTGCCGCTGACTGCAATGAGCGGCACAGGATGCAGCCCTCTCCAATATCGCGCAAGATTGCCGAGAGCTGCAAGCGTATCTTTGACTCCGATTACAGAAAATTTTGAACTTTGAATTTTGAACTTTGAACTTACAACCGCCCCTGCCGCCCCCTTCTTCAACACATCATCAACAAATCTATGCCCGTCAAAATTCGGCCCCTCGAGTGCAAAGAACAACTCTCCCTGCTTGATGGTTCTGGAATCGGTCGAAACGCCATGAATACAGACATCCGCGCTGCCATATATCAAACAGCCATCCACTGCATTCAAAATATCTTTTACCTTTAGTATTATCATCTTGTTCCGACCCTTTTCTCCCGACCTCTGACTCCTGACTTCTGACTTCTTTCCCTCATTGTCTTTTTTATCTCTTCCGTATCATCAAAATGAATCTTTGTGCTGCCGATTATCTGATAATCTTCGTGTCCCTTACCAGCCACAAGTATGATGTCGCGTCCTGCTGCCATGTTTACCGCAACCTTGATTGCCTCATGCCTGTCAGGTATAACCGTATAAACGTCCCTGCCGCCTTTATCTATCCCTGCCTCAATCTCTTTTATAATCTCCATCGGCTCTTCGCTTCGCGGATTATCCGATGTGATTATTGTGAAGTCGCTCAGCCTTGTTGCAATCTCTCCCATGATAGGACGCTTTCCTCTGTCCCTGTCGCCGCCGCAGCCGAATACGGTAATCAGTCTCCCTTTTTTAAGCGGCCTCAAAGTATTGAGCACCCGCTCCAGCGCATCGCCGGTATGGGCATAGTCAACAACTGCCTGAAAACCGTCATCGGAAATAATCCTCTCAAGCCTGCCCGGAACCCTTTTGAGATTGGCAACGCCTTGTTCTATGGCCTGCTTATCCAGTCCCAACCCCACGCCGACGCCAACCGCTGCCATAACGTTTTGAAGGTTATATTCGCCCAGAATCGGCGAACAAATCTTCACGGAGCCAATGGGTGTATCAAGCATAGCCTCTATGCCTTTTTCGGAAAATGACACTTTTGAAGACTTAATTTCCGCATCCTGTTTAAGGCTGTATCTAATAGCTTTGAGTTTTGAATTTTGAACTTTGAGTTTAACCCCACACAGGTCATCTACATTTATTACCGCAAAACCTTTCTTTTCTTTGACTATGAAATCGGTGAATAACCTTGACTTGCTTTCAAAGTATTCTTCCATTGTCTTATGATAATCCAGATGGTCCTGAGTAAGATTGGTAAACACACCGCCGGCAAATCTTGAGCCGTCAACCCTTTTCTGCGAAAGCGAGTGCGAGGAGACTTCCATCACACAATGGGTAACTCCGCTGTCAACCATCTCCTTGAAAATCTTTTGAAGGTCCGGCGATTCAGGCGTTGTATGAGGCGCATTAAATATCTTATCTCCATAGCGGTAGTTAATCGTGCCTACAACGCCGACATAAAAACCGGCGGTTTTTAATATCGACTCCACAAGATATGCCGTTGTTGTCTTTCCATTTGTCCCTGTTACGCCAATAAGGGTCATATTTTTACAAGGCTCTCCGTAAAATAAGGCGGCCAGTTTTGCCATTGCCTCTCTGACATCCGGAACTACTATCTGGGCAACCCCCCTTTTTTCCCCCTTTAGGAAAGGGGGGAGATGGGGGGTTATCGCATCCTCAGCAAGAATAGCGGTTGCTCCACGTTTTATAGCGTCATCTATAAACTGATGGCCGTCAAGATGCTGCCCTCTGATAGCAGCAAAAAGAAAGTTTTTGTCACCCCGCCTCGAGTCATAAGCAATGCCCTCTATAGGTATTTCAGGGTTGCCAACAATACGCTTGTTGTGTAAATCTTTTATGAGTTCCGAAAGCATTTTCATTTAAACCATATCTCCGCTGTCTCTCCCTGGGCAATCCTTTCGCCCGGCAGAGGTTTCTGATAAATTGCCTTTCCGCTTCCGGCAATCTTTACCTCAAGGGGAATCTCTCTTGCGAGTCTCAAGACCGACCGGACAGTCTTGCCTCTCAAATCAGGCATATGAGAAGAGTCTTGTTTTTCTTCATCAAAAGAATCATGGG
>CAZVZI010000310.1:0-2568 GCA_964631455.1 uncultured Thermodesulfobacteriota bacterium
TCAAATATGACAACCCCGCCCTTTTTTAATCCATTCTTTATCGCAGGGACAAGCGTCCTCTGAAGATAGTTGAAATTTACAATAATGTCATAGGTTTCTGCCGGTATTTGATAATCTTCCAAATCGGCCTGAACAAACTTCACATTCACTTTATCCTTCCCTGCCCTCTTTTTTCCCCTTTCTATTGCCACGCCGGACATGTCTATTGCATCCACGGTATAACCGCTCTTTGCAAGAAAGATGGCATTTCTTCCCTCGCCGCAGGCTATGTCCAGAGCCTTTGCTTTGGGCAAAAGCGGGAGAAGTTCTAAAAGCAGCTTGCTGGGTTCGGTGGCAGATGTGTATTTTCCTGTTGCATATTTCGCATCCCAATCCTTCATTGTCATTACAATTCATCTCTCAATCTTAACTGTGTTGAAACAGCCAATTCGTATTCCATATCCTGAATATCATGCTCCGCAAGCATCCTCGTCAGCAGATAATTCTGCTTTTTTTCTATCTTTGCCATTCTCATATAGGGATTAAAATAGCGAGGGCTTGGAAGTATAACGGCTAAAAGAGTCGCCTCTTTCAGATTCAGCTCAAAAGGCTTTTTGCCAAAATAATATTCCGATGCATGGCCAATCCCGTAAATACCAGCCCCCCATTCTGCTATATTAAGGTATAATTCCAATATCCTGTTTTTGGTCACAAGGCTTTCTATACGATATGTAAGATACGCCTCTTTGAGTTTTCTTGTAAGTGTCTTTTCTTTGGTAAGATAAAGATTTTTTGCAAGCTGCATGGTAATGGTTGAGGCGCCGCGCGCAAACCGCTTTTTTTCTATATCCGTCTTGATAGCATATTTCAACTCATCAAGGTCAAAGCCATTATGCTGAAAAAAGGCGTCATCCTCGCTGGCAATTACGGCGGTAATAAGATATGGAGATATTTGGCTTAAGGGCGTCCATGATGGGTTCTTTACCCCAACAATCCACTCTTTCGGTTTTCCGGCAGCATCCTTTATTTTTATGGAAAGGCCGTGTCCTGTTTTCTAATATTTTCTATGTCAGGGAGGGTTTGAATCCATACCACAAACACGATAACTGCGGCCACGATAAATATTGCTGATATAATAAAAATTTTCTTAAACACGGTGTGGGATTATAGCACAACCATATAAATTGACACTATATTTTTGTTAAGGTAAGGTATGTTTTATGAAGAGCAAAGCGCGTATACCTCTCATCTATCCTATCATTGACAGCTCCATTATCCCATTTGAGAGCATAGAAGAGACAGCGCAAGCTATCGCAGCCGGCGGAGCAAAGATCATCCAGCTGAGGGCAAAAGGGTTTTCATCGAAAGAGTTTCTGGAAGCAGCGCGCACTGTCAGAAAGATGACAAGAGATAAAGACATCATCTTTATTATCAACGACAGAGTGGATATTGCAATGATGGCAGATACTGATGGCGTGCATCTGGGTCAGGATGATTTGCCTGTAAAAGAGGCGCGGCGACTTCTTGGCAGCAATAAAATAATTGGCTGGTCCACTCATAATATAAGAGAGGCAGTGGAGGCCGGAAGGCTGCCGGTTGACTATATTTCCTTTGGCCCGATTTTTTCCACAAAAACCAAGTTAGACGCACAGACACCTAAGGGCATTAAGGGGCTGGCTGAAGTAAGAAAAGCGGTTGACATTCCTATTGTCGCTATCGGAGGTATTACAGAAACCGATATGCCCCATGTTTTCAGACAAGGCGCCGACAGCGCTGCTATGATTTCAGAGATATTGACTTCCGGGGATATTTCTAAAAAGGCAAGCAAACTGATTTCTGTTGCCAAAGGCCTTCATAACGATAAGCAATAAGAATCGGCTTATAAAGTTTCTGCTTTGCGTGTTATTTTGCGACCCTGCCAAACGCTTTCTTTAATTCTTCAGGAATCCGTATCGGCCTCCCATCCTCGCCGACAGAGGCAAGGACTACCGTGCCTCTAACCAATTCCTTTTCCGAGCCTTCCCTTCTTATGGTGTGTTTGAATGTCATGGTAGCCCCGGATATTTCAGCTATCTGTGTGTCTAATAGTAGAATATCGTCATACCTGCACGGGGAGAGATACTCTATTTCGGCCCGTGCAACAAGAAAGAGAATGCCTTTATTTTCAAGTTCACTAAGCGAGATTTTGCGCTCCCTTAAAAATTCTACTCTACCGCGCTCAAAATACTTGAGATAATTGGCGTAGTAGACTACTCCGCCGCAGTCGGTGTCCTCATAATAGATTCTTATAGGCAGCAACATGCAGCAAAGATAGCAAATATGCTTAATAAACGCAATCCCCCTCTCCCGCCCGCCAAGGCGGGGAGAGGAAGGTTCTTTTTGCCTAAAACGTAGCCTGCATCCTTACGCCATAAATAAAGATATCGTCTTTTTCTTTGTCTCCACCAGGGTTTACTATATACTGAATATCAGGGGATATGCTTAAGTTTTTATTAGCCCAGTATTTATAGTAGGCCTCAAGGTAATGCTCATAGGATGCATTTGCTGAATAGCTGTCAAGCGCAAGAGATGCATCTTTATATTTGCCGC
>CAZVZI010000311.1:0-1142 GCA_964631455.1 uncultured Thermodesulfobacteriota bacterium
TTGTCTTTATGAACATATCCCAGCCCCTTTTTACCTGCGTTGCTGCAAGCCCTTTTTTAGACGCCAGGGTTCTCATGGCAGCCATTGCGTTTTCAAAGCCGTAGTGCTGGAAGCATATCTCAAGGCAGTGATGGCATTCAAGGCACTGCCAGATGGATTTGTGGCTCAGCCATTTTTCATATTGCCCGGCCAGTATATCCTTTATAACGGCTCTGGGGTCATATCCTTCAAGATTAAGGCAGGATGGACAGATATGATAGCACGCGCCGCATTTGGAACATACCTCTAATAATTTAAGGTTGAGCGATTCCAAACCCTTGCTCCAATTGTTTGTTTAATTCATCTGTTCTTGCAAATTCCACGTTAAGCCTTTGCCATTTTTCAAGAAAATCCGTTGCCTCGATCCTATGCGAATCAACCCCTAAATCCTCGGGCTTATGTCCCATTGCAAGACCGAGAAGCTCCGTAAAATATAATATAGGTATGCCGAATTTTCCCCCTTCTTTTTCCATGAGGAACTGATTATTGTCAAATTGCAAATAACAGGAAGGGCAGCAGAGCGCCATGGCATCAACCTTGAGCGATTTTAATTCCTTAAGTTTAAGCCTTGCAAAGTGCAGGGCATTTTCATGCTGGTCAACCCTGTCAAGCCCCTGGCCGCAGCAGAGAAGCTTTGTCATATACTGAACGCTCTCCGCGCCCATCGCCCTTATGAGATTGTCAAACTTTTTTGGGTCAAGAGGGTCGTCGTTTTTCAGGGCATGGCTCGGCCTAATCATGTGACAGCCGTAATGTATCGCAATCCTCATGCCATTGAACGGCTTTATAATCTTGTTTTTTATGGCAGGGATGCCAACCTCGTCATGAAAAAACGGCACAAGATGGCGCAGCTTATTTTTGCCTTTAAACTCAAGCCCGATTTCCTTTAGTATGGAATTTACCTTGCTCTTCTCTTTATTATCTAAATGGAGTTCTCCATTTACAGTCGCAAGGTTTGATACGCATCCTGTGCAGGGGCTCACCAGGTCAACACCTGCTTTGTCAAGAAGCGCGATATTCCGCGCAGCGGTCAGAACCCACAGGCCGTGGTCAATATTATTTACAAGTGATTTCTCGGGGCAGCAGGTAAAACCATCAACATC
>CAZVZI010000311.1:1152-2567 GCA_964631455.1 uncultured Thermodesulfobacteriota bacterium
CAAACCCATCCAGAACCATCCGCGTTGATTTCTCAAGGAATGGAAAGCGGGTTTGAATTGTGCAGCCCCAAAATATGGCGAAGTCTTTCATTTAAAACTCCTTGAATGCCGTTATGCGTTATGTCCTCCCCCTGTCCCCATCCAGAGGGGGATAAAAGGGGAGGGTTTTCACGCATCACGCATAACGTTCACGTATAACGGTCTTACGCCGGCACGCAGCAATCAACAGGACAAACCTCAGCGCACTTTGGAGAGTCATAGTGCCCCTTACATTCAATACATACTGCGGGGTCTATAACGTATATTTCCCCTTCAGTGATAGCATTGACAGGACACTCGGGAAGACACACTCCGCAGGCAACGCAATCTTCGGTTATCTTTAATGCCATTTTTAGTTTACCTCCTTTTGATATAATAAATAGAATACAGGGAGGCAGGAAATTAGGAGGCGGCAATGTCTCTCACCACATCCTGATACTTGCCCCCTCTAATTATGCTTATGTATACAGTATACGCAGATATAATAACGCACATTTTTGTGAAGTGCAAGAAAAATTTTGAAATTTTTATGCCTATTCCACCGGATTTATTGCCAACAGCTTTAATTCCGTCATTTCCTCTATGGCATACTGCACGCCTTCTCTGCCGAAGCCGCTCATCTTAACTCCGCCGTAGGGCATGTGGTCTGTTCGGTAAGTCGGTATGTCGTTTACAATAACTCCGCCTACCTCAAGCTCATTGTATGCATAAAAGATATTTTTTATATCCCTTGTGAAAATGCCTGACTGAAGGCCATAAATGGAATTGTTTACCATTGACACGGCATCCTCAAATCTTTCATGTCTTTCAACTGTAACAAGTGGGGCAAAGACCTCTTCCTTGCATACCTTCATTGAAGGTTTTGTATTTGTCAAAACAGTCGGCTCAAAAAAGTTTCCGTTTCTCTTGCCGCCTGTCAGAATCTTTGCCCCGTCTGCAACAGCCTCTTTCAGCCACTCCTCTGTCCTCATGCCTGCCTTCTCATCAACCATCGGGCCGATATTAGTTGATTCATCCATCGGGTCTCCGGCTTTTAAATTTTTAACATTAGCCAGAAACTTGTCAAGAAACTCATGGTAAATATCTTTTTGCGCATAAATCCTCTGCACGGATATGCATATCTGTCCTGCGAATGAAAATGCGCCGATGGCGCACCTCTTTGCGGCAAAATCAATATCAGCGTCAGAATGTATAATCGCTCCTGCGTTGCCACCAAGCTCTAATGTTATTTTTTTCATGCCTGCCTTTGCCTTTAATCTTAAGCCAACGGCAGCGCTTCCGGTGAATGAAAGCTTCTTTATCCCTTCATCCGCGACAAGCTTTTCTGCAAGAGCATTTGAACATGGGATAACATTCAATCCTCCGGCAGGAAGGCC
>CAZVZI010000312.1:0-2563 GCA_964631455.1 uncultured Thermodesulfobacteriota bacterium
CAGGCTGCCGGCCCGCAAGGTAGGCGAACTGGATAACAGGGGAAGCCATTTTTACCTCGCATTATACTGGGCTCAGGCGCTGGCTGAGCAGACTAAAGACAAGGACCTTAAAGCACGTTTTTCAAAAGTAGCAAAGGATCTGGCAGCTAATGAGGCAAAGATTATCGCTGAGTTGACCGGCGCACAGAGAAAACCTCAGGATATCGGCGGCTATTATCACCCGGACCCTGTAAAAGCGGCAAAGGCAATGCGTCCCAGCGCGATCTTTAATGCGATAATTGACGCGATATCGTAAGGGTTAGAGTGAACGATTAGAAAAAATTGACAATATTCACCCTCCATTCTATTTCCTCGCCCCTCATGGGGAGAGGAAAAAGGTGAGGGGTGATTTTGGGGGGGAGTTATGCAATTAACCGGTTTACTCTGGGGCGGCAAATTATTAAGGCGCGTGGAATTTCCATGCGCTGATGTTCTGGGGCCAGAGGCGAGCGTAGATGAAATAAAAGACCTCATCCAGAAGAAAGGTCAGGTCTTTATTAAGCCCATATTTAAGGGCGGTGTTGGCAAAAAGGGCAAGTCAGGGCTAATTGGCAGGGCAAGTGATATTGCCACTGCCTTAAAGGAAAAGGAAAGACTCTATTTTGCAGTGCATCCTGCCGGCACTTCAAAGGCTGACGGCGTGACATTTGAAGGCGGCGTGCCTGCCAATCATGAGGTGTATTTCTCAATATCAGAATCTACGGTATTCCGCGCACCAACCATGACCATTACCCATCATGGCGGTGTTGATATAGAAGAGCTTCCAAAAAATAAGATAAAGGAGGTTCCCTTTGACCCGCTTACAGGGCTTAAATCATTTCATGTGGCAAATGCCCTTGAAGAACTTGGGGCGCCAAAAGAAATAATCAGTCCCCTTGTGCAGAATCTTCCCAAACTCTGGACTCTCTATAATAATTACGGACTGAATATCCTTGAGCTGAATCCCATAAGGATGTCCCCTGACAGCGCAGGGAGGCTTGTCCCGGTTGCCTGTGACTTTAAATGCGCATTTGATATAGATGATCCGGCATGGAAGAGGCTTGACTTGCCCGCGCACCTCTTTGCGTCCGACTATTCAGAGTTTGAGCAGGAGATAAACCAGTTGAGGACATATCAGGGACAGAGCGATGTGTTTGTTATAAATCCCAAAGGTACAATCACAGCTCCCACATTCGGCGGCGGCGCAAACGCCCTTGTTACAGAGCTTCTTGGCGAGAGGGCTACTATATCATCTGACTTTGGCGGCAATCCTCCGTATGCCAAGATGCTGGACATTTCAAAGATAGTATTTAAATACTGGCTTGGCCAGTCCAATGTGTTTTTCATCATCGGCGGCAAGGCGAACAATACGGATATTTACGAAACCTTCCGGGCAATGGCAGATGCATTGCGGTGGTATTTCCAGACATATAAGCCGGTGCCAGTCTATGTCGTGGTTGGCAGAGGCGGCCCAAACCTCATAAGAGGTATGGCCTATCTGAGGGATACCATAGAATCCCTCAGCCTTCCTTACAGGTTTTTCGGCTTTGACAGCGCCATGTCAGAGGTTGTCAACTATGCATTAAAGGTTGACCAGTGGATGGAGAAAGAGGGGAAGAAGACGCTGAAGGAGAAGATGGGAATATAAATTATGGAGCGAGCCGACCATGTCGGCGTAACGGCAACACGGTTGCCTCGCTCCCATATTGGAGATAAAACATGCACAAAGCAGGCGTCAAAAAATTTCCATATTATGTAGGGATTGGCTCTCTGAAAGATGTGGCAACGAAAGAAGACAGGGTTTGCGTTCTCAACATACTTGGCAACGAGAGCAGGGGAGTTACACCGGTAAGCCATGAATATTCAGGCGGCAATGTTGTGTTCGGCACAGGCCCCGGAAGATCAGGTCAGGTGCTTGAAACCAAGCTTGGTCCGATTCCGGTATATAACTCAATTAAAGAGGGAAGGGCAGCCGGCCATAAATTTAACACAGCAGTGATTTATCTTCCTCCATCAGGAGTTAAAGACGGCGTTGCGGAGGTTGTGAGGCAAAATCCTGATTTAAGAAAAATAATCATTCTTACAGAAAAGGTGTCTGTGCAAGACGCAAGGGTCATACGCGCAATATGCCAGACAAACGGCATAGATGTATTCGGCGGCAACTGCCTCGGCGTGGCTGACGCATGGAATAAGGTAAGGATCGGCGGCGCGCTCGGCGGCAACAAACCCGAAGAGTCTCTTGTAAAACTCCGGCAATTTTACAACAACCATTGCCACATATCTCCTCACTAAAGGCTGGGGCACAACAGTTTCTATTTCCAGCGGTAAGGATGTCTACATCCACTTTGCGCCAAAGGAATTCTTTTATTCACTTGATAATGATGAGCGGAGCAAGGGAGCGGTTATCTATGTCGAGCCAGGCGGATACTATGAACACGGCCTTGAGATAAATAAGCCAACTATTGCCTGCGTTGTGGGAAGGTGGAAGACAAAACTTACGAAGGCATGCGGACATGCAGGCTCTCTTGCAGGCTCTGGAGATGAT
>CAZVZI010000313.1:0-2559 GCA_964631455.1 uncultured Thermodesulfobacteriota bacterium
AAACAGGGACGCAATGGAGGCGATTGTAAAACATCTTGAAGAAAAAGGCATAGGCAAAAAGACCGTAAGCTATAAACTCCGCGACTGGGGAATATCTCGGCAGAGATACTGGGGGTGTCCCATACCGATAATTTATTGCGACACATGCGGCATTGTGCCTGCGCCTGAGAAAGACCTGCCGGTGATCTTGCCGGAGGATGTAAAGTTTACCGGCCAGGGGGCTTCACCTCTTGCACAGTCGGAAAAATTTATCAATGTTCCGTGTCCCACATGCGGCAAAAACGCGACAAGGGAAACCGATACCATGGATACCTTTGTGGATTCGTCATGGTATTTTTTGAGATATGCCTCGCCAAAAGCGAGCAATGCCCCGTTTGACAAAGGGGCGGCAAAATACTGGATGCCAGTTGACCGGTATATCGGCGGTGTTGAACATGCGGTGCTGCATCTGCTCTATTCCAGATTTTTCACAAAGGCCATACGCGACCTTGGACTGATAGATTTTGACGAACCGTTTTTAAATCTCCTGACTCAGGGAATGGTATGCAAGGAGATCATGAAGTGCAAGGAGCATGGTTATCTTTTGCCGGATGAAGTGAAGGAAGGCCTATGTGTAAAATGCGGCAATACCGTAGAAGTTGGGGCAACGGAAAAGATGAGCAAGTCAAAAAAGAATATCATAGACCCGGATAAGATTATTGAAAAATACGGCGCGGATACCACACGGCTCTTTTCTCTTTTTGCAGCCCCACCGGAAAAGGATTTGGAGTGGAGCAATGAAGGAGTGGAAGGGGCGTATCGGTTTTTGAGCAGGGTGTGGAGATTGGTAACGGAAGTCAGAAGTCAGAAGTCAGAAATCAGAAGTAATTCAGAAATCCATTACGAGACAAACAAGGTCATAAAAAAGGTTACCGAGGATTTGGAGCAATTTCATTTTAATACAGCCATTGCCGCACTCATGGAGTATGTGAATTTTTTGTATAAATATAAGGGTGAGGCAACGGCGCCTCTACAGCCGAATGTCATTGAAACCCTGCTCATCCTGCTTTTCCCCTTTGCGCCGCACCTATGCGAAGAACTCTGGCGCGGCATGGGCAAAGAAGATAGTATCCTCAAAACCCGCTGGCCGTCTTATGACGAGGCTGCCTTGAAAAAAGAAGAGGCTCTCGTTGTAGTGCAGATAAACGGCAAAGTCAGAGGCCGCATTGATGTGCCAATGGATATGCAGCAGAAAGAAGTGGAACGATTAGCCTTTGCGGATAAGAAGATCGCAGAATGGCTTACCGGAAAAGAAATAAAAAAGGTGGTGTATGTGAAGAATAAAATATTGAATGTGGTTGTATGATAAAGTTATATGCTCAAGGCCTGTGCCAAACCGGCTTCAATTATTAGCTGTAAGACCGCTAATGCTTCTCCTATATGCAAGTTTACCAAGAAACTTATTAACCAAATTGCGTCTGTGTAGGAAAGATATGACCGGTTTGCGCCTGATGCCGATTTTTTTCATCTCGTTTCTAAGCTCGGTGTTCCTGCTGTCGTATTTTAAACCTATCCGGAATGCTTTTACTGCATTAGCTTTCTGACCGCTCAAAAGAAATATCCTGCCAAGATTAAGATAAATATCAGGGTCGCAAAATTCCAGTTGTGCAGCAGAAAGGCAAATGGAAATCGCCTTTTTGTAATCCCCCTCAACTTGAGCAAAACATAATGCGTAATATGACATGGCAATTGGGTGTTGCGCAAAAACCAGGTCTTCCTCAAAAAACTCCATAGCTTCTTTAAAACGGTCATTTTTGGCAAGGCATATACCTCTTTCTATTAATTTTTTATTTTCCATAGTTTCACCTCCACTTTTGTATAAAGTGTACCCTATCTCAAACCTTTTTGATGTAACCCTAGTCACATCAAGGATGCTAACCTAAAAATGCATTTGGTGATGAGATATGAGGAACTATTTTTTGATTTAAAGACTTGTCCAATGAAAAAGCAGAAAGAAAATTATCGGCGGCAGGGCAGTTCCATGTTTCGGTGTTTGCCTTAAATGAGGATTGCTTCCAATGTGTATTCGTCAAATGGGAAATAATCTACGACCTCTTTATTTTCGATCCAAAAAACAATCTCCTGAGCGCGAACCCCTGCATGCTCATATTTAGATGCCAAATCTTTCGCTCTTACTGCATATTCAATATGAACACTATAACGAGTCTGCCCATCTATAACTTCATAGCGATAAAGTTCTGTTATCAACAGGTTTCGTTTAATGGATAATTTATCATCCGATATGTTCTTCTTAAATTCACTGTGCAGCCAAGGGACAATAACCTGCTCATACACGAAAACAGCAGAAGGCGCCAGCGGTATGGTAGAAATATTATGTTCGGACACTCGTGAAGCAAATGCAAATACAGGCGTTAAAATAAGTAAGAAAGTGCATAGCCATTTTGCCATTAAACACACCTCCTTTATTTTACTATTTTGTAGAATTTCAAAAAACACCTCAAGATTGATATGGTCTTGAGGTGTTTTTACCTCTTTTACCAGCATCAAAGATATTATTTT
>CAZVZI010000314.1:0-2538 GCA_964631455.1 uncultured Thermodesulfobacteriota bacterium
CTCAAGCCTTTTTTGTTCAGGCGTGTTTTTAAAATTATGATAGGAGATAATTGCCTTTTTTTTATGCGCATGAGCCTTGCTGACCACCTGATTCAATATCTTCTTTGAGCTAAGCTCTATGTCAACCGCATCTACAAACGGCATGATATTTTGAAATAGCCTCAACCGTTCTTTTTCGCTTATGCCGCTTTTCCCACCCTCTGCCTTGCTCCGTATGGTTGCCAGCATAGGCAATTTTTGAGCTTGAATATGCTTTATGATTTTTTGGACAGCAATAATGTCTTGTTTTTTAAAGCAATCTATGCGCAGCTCTAAAAGGTCTGCACTGTTTCTTTTGGCTTGAGCTATTGCCTTATTGTCTTCGCCGTCTATTATGACAGCAGCTATCTTTGGTGTGTTTCCAACTTCAAGTTTTCCAATCTTCATTGTTTCAATCCACGCTCCCACGCGGAGAGCGATTATTTATCAATACGCAACCACAGGCAAAAAGTCAAGAGGAATGTTGTGAACATGGTAAATTTGACAACATGGGAATTTTTTATTGAAACATTTTTTTTAATATGATAATATTAGCGATAAAAGGTGGTTATATATAAACACGGAGGGTACTTTAAAATGAGACGATATGTTGGCGGGGCGGTAATGCTGGTTTTGTTTGCCGGACTTATTTCTTGCGGCAAGCAGGAAGAAAAGAAAGAAGCGGGAAAGATTGAAGAAAAGAAAGAGGTAAAAGCCGGAGAAGAGACAAAACTTCCCGACGGTCATCCGTCCATGGACAAGAGCGACGCTTATACGGTTACAGGCGATAGGGGGCAGGCAGGGATTGACGATGCGGCGGCTGGTCATCCGTCAGCAGGCATGGTAAAAAGAGAGGTTAGGGTGCCTGATGAAGTTAAGGCAAAGTGGAAGACCGTGCATTTGAAGCTGGTTGATAAAGAGAAAAATACAGAGGAACAGATTGAGGTGGCGGTTGGCAAAGAGGCGTCTGTCAAAGGAACAAGATTTGCCGTCAAGGTTGCGGTGTTTCTTCCGGATTACACCATGTTTGATGCCTATATAAGCTCCAAGTCAAATGAACCGGTAAACCCTGCTGTGCTGGTAGAACTTTTAGAACAAGGTAAAAGCATCACAAAGGGATGGGTTTTTGCTAATTCTAATTTTACCGCATTCAATTCTTATAAACATGCAAGATATGAAATATTGCTTCCGCCAATATCTTTAAAATAAGAAAGGAAACAACTGATGCCGGCTGCAGAAGACATAAAACAACCTGGAAAAATAGAAGCGGCTCAGGTAAATATTCTGGTGGTGGATGATAATCACTCGAATGTGGAACTTCTTGAGGCTCTTTTGTCATCCAGAGGGTATAATATATTCAAGGCTTACAATGGGGAGGACGCCCTTAAGATGGTAGAAGATGTACGGCCGCATGTAATCATCCTGGATATAATGATGCCGCGTATGGATGGCTATGAGGTGTGCAGGAAATTAAAGGGAAAGAATACGACCAGATTTATTCCTGTCATCATGCTTACTGCACTCTTTGATATAGACGATAAGATTAAGGGTATTGAGGCAGGGGCAGATGATTTTATTTCTAAACCATTTCAGAGGTCAGAGCTTCTGGCAAGAGTTAAATCTCTTGTAAGGGTTAAGAATCTTTTAGAAGAGCTGGAAGATGCAAGGAATGTCATATTTAGCCTGGCAACAGCTTTGGATTTTAATGATCCATACACACACGGGCACTCTCGGCGGGGTTCTGATATTGCAGTCAAACTGGCAGGTTTTCTCGGCCTTTCGCCGCAAGAGCAGAATAACATAAGAGATGCAGGGTTTCTGCATGATATTGGCAAGATAGCAACAGACAAGGGTGTTTTGCATAAACCAAGCGCATTAGATGGCAAGGAATATGAACATGTAAAACAACACCCTGTGGTTGGAGAAAAGATATGCGGCCCTCTTAAGTTTGCCAAACCTTTACTTCCTATGATTCGCAGCCATCATGAGAGGTTTAATGGAACAGGATATCCAGACGGTCTTGCAGGAGCAGATATACCCCTTGGGGCCAGGATAATAGGAATTGTAGACCTTTATGACGCCCTAACATCCGCCCGTCCTTATAGAAGAGGTATGCCTCAAGATGTAGCATTAGAAGTAATGAAGCTTGAGGCAGGAAAGGGATATTGGGACAGGGAGATACTTATGCCTTTTGTAGAGATAATGCGACAAGGAACCCAACCCCATTGACTCTTCCCCTCACCCTTTTTCCAATCAAAAGTTTCTAATCAAAAGTTTGACCATTGATAAAACAAAGGGTTTGCCAAGCGCGCTCCTTCAAAGGTTGACTTTAAAATTAAAACATGATAGAAACTTCAACCGAGTTAGGAGTTATGGAGTTGAGGACTTTGATGGAGAGATGGCCGAGAGGCTGAAGGCGGTTGACTCGAAATCAACTGTAGGGGCAACTCTACCGGGGGTTCAAATCCCTCTCTCTCCGCCAGTTTAGTTCATAGCTCATAGTTCATAGTAACTGCTATG
>CAZVZI010000315.1:0-2526 GCA_964631455.1 uncultured Thermodesulfobacteriota bacterium
CTGTTCAGGCGGTAAAGAGGGCTGAGGAGGAAGGTTTAAAGGTGGTTGCTGTTTTTTCCGTGGTTGACAGGGAAGAAGGCGGCGCAGAAAAAATAAGAGAGGCTGGTTATGAGTTTAAGGCGATATTTACAAAAAGGGATGTTATCAGTTAACAGTTGTCAGTTAACAGTTATCAGTTTACTGTTCACTATTCACTGTTCACTGCTCACTGTCTTCACCGGTTGTGGCGCAAAGGATGAGGCGGTAAAACCGTCATTGGGATATTTTGACATTTTACCCCAGATGACAAAAAGCAAAAAGGTTATAGACAATATGGACAGCAAATTATTTATATCGGCAACATACAAGAACTTGGCTTTGCGCGAGGCGTATGTAGATGAATATGCAAGGCGCTATCAGATGGATAATAATCAGAAGGAAAAACTTAAGGAGATGGAAGAGGGTTTAGACGAAAGATTTAACGAATTTTTTATTGCAGTGTATACACCTGATGAAAGATGGAATGATTTTAATCAGCCCCAATCCATCTGGAAGATTTATATGGAAAATGAGAAGGGGAACCGGGTTTCTCCGATTGAGATCAAAAAGGCGGATGTGGCAAGTCCTCTTATAAGAGAGTTTTATCCGTATCTTGATCTGTGGAGCTCGGGTTATATTGTAAAGTTTCCAAAGTATATGATTGTAGGCGAAGAGCCGTTTCCGGGAAAGGACGCTAACTATTTCAAACTAATAATAACAGGCGTTGTTGGAAAAGCGGAACTGGAGTGGCAGTTGAAATAATTTACGAATTACGAATTACGATTTTAAAACGTTCAAGTCTTGCAGTCTTTCAATCGTAAATCTAAAATCGTAAATAAAGAATTGGAGGTTTTTATGCGCAAAACATTCTTTATCGTTTTAGCTTTGATTTCTGCCTACTGCTTACTGCCTACTGTTTACTCTTATGCAGCCATCGGCAACATATCAAAAGGAAGCGGCGCAATTTATTTCAAGGCCAAGGCAGAAAAAAAATGGGCTGTGGCAGCAACAGGAATGGAGATAAATGAAGGAGACAGGGTGAAAACCGGAAATGACGGCAGGATTGAGCTTGGCTTGCAGGATGGCAGCAGGCTTACCATAGGAAACAATACCGAGATGGAGATAACAAGGTTTTTGCTGGATAAAGACAGGCGCAGCGCAACTTTTTTTCTTCAGGGAAAGTTGAGGGCGGCTATTGCAAAGTTTACCGGCAGGACAAATATGCAGATTAAGACGCCGACAGCTGTTGCAGGTGTAAAAGGCACTGACTTTATTGTAATGAATGAAGGAAAGGCAAATGTCTTGTTCGGCCAGGAAGGGAGTGTGGAGGTCAAGGGCAAGGACAAGGAATCAGCTACGCTTGTGCCCAATACAATGACAGAGAATACGCAGGGACACGCGCCAATTGCCCCTGTTAAAGTAGAACCGAATACGGCTCTGGCAGACGCAAGAAAGCAGCTTGAGGCTGTAACCAATGTGGATGCGCCTGTGGAATGGCAGGCAACAGGAAACTTGCCTGTTATGCTTGCGAGATGGAATATAAATTATGGCCATTATCTTGCTGACAGCGGCAAATATAAAGAGGCTTTGGAGGTTTTCCAGATAGCGGCGGATTTGACCAGTATGCCGGAAATAGGCGCCGAGAGCCGCCTTCAGCGCGGCACGGTTTTTTCAAGAAACTTAAGCCTTCCGCAAGAGGCGCTGAAAGAATATCAGGCTGTGCTTGACAAATATCCGCAATTGCCGCAGGCAGAGAACGCCCTTTTTTCCATAGGCATGATATACAAGGATATGGGCGAAAAGGAAAAAGCAAAGGAATACCTGCAAAAGTATCTTAAACAATATCCACAAGGCAAGCACACATCTACAGCAGAAACGCTCCTCAAAGAACTTGAAAAGGAAGAAAATAAACAGTGAAAAAAGGGTCCGGATTTATTATTAACAAATTCTGGATTTTTCTCCTGTGGGGGGCGCTGGCGTCTGCGCTCGGATTGGTTCTTTATAAGGCAGAGCCTTCTTTCATTCAGGGAATTGACCAGATAGCCGGCGATGCCAGATTTAAGACAAGGGGGAATGCATCTCCGGGTAAAGAGGTGATTATTGTTGCAATAGATGAAAAGAGTGTAAATGAGCTTGGCAGATGGCCGTGGCCGAGAACAACCATGGCAAAGCTGGTCAAAAACCTTGCGTCTGCTAAAGTTCAGGCCTATGACATTGTTTTTTCAGAGTCTGAGACAAAGGAGAGGGACAACAACCTTGGAGATGCTGTGAAAAAAGCCGGAAATGCAGTCATGGGTTATTTTTTGAGAGAAGAGGCGACAGATATGCCGAATCAGGAGGCTTTAAGCCAGATTAGCCGTTCAAAGATAAGTCTCATAAAGAGAATGGAAGGTGTTGAATCCATACCGGTCGCAGAACTTCCCGGCGTTGAAACCAATATTCCGGCAGTGGGAAGAGGGGCAAAAGGTTTTGGCCTTTTCAATATATTTCCCGATGCAAATGACGGCG
>CAZVZI010000316.1:0-2522 GCA_964631455.1 uncultured Thermodesulfobacteriota bacterium
GAATTCTATAGAATGATTGTCTGCTTGTCAATTAAATTGGGATGTGTCCCTAATTTTACTAATTTTACTCTAATTTTACTAATTTTAATTTTACTATTTTACTAATTTTACTAATCTGTGCTTGATTATTATGTCGTATGCCATATAATAATTGAGTTAATTATATACGGCACGGTTTTGCAACTATGAAAAGAAAAAACATCATCATTATGGGAGCCGCGGGCAGGGATTTTCATAATTTCAATCTCTGTTTCAGGGATAACACTGCGTATGAAGTTATTGCCTTTACAGCAGCGCAGATACCGTTTATACAAGACAGGACATATCCCAAAGAGCTTGCAGGGTGTTTATATCCTAAAGGCATACCGATTTATCTCGAAGAAAGGCTCATATCTCTTATAAAAGGAGATGAAATTGACGAAGTGGTCTTTTCTTACAGCGATGTGTCGCATGAATATCTGATGCACAAGGCGTCTCTTGTAACAAGTTTGGGCGCAAATTTTATCCTCCTTGGTGCAGAAAAGACCATGCTCAAGGCAAATAAGCCTGTTATATCCATATGCGCTGTAAGAACAGGGTGTGGAAAAAGCGGGGTGACAAGGCATGTATGTAAAATACTCATGGAGAAAGGTAAAAAGCCCGTTGCAATCCGCCATCCAATGCCCTATGGGGATTTTATAAGGCAAAGGGTCCAGCGGTTCGCCTCACAGGCGGATTTAACGGCATGCAACTGCACCATAGAAGAACGGGAGGAATTTGAACCGCTGGTAAATGCCGGCATCACAGTCTATGCAGGCGTAGATTACGCAGATGTGTTGAGAGAGGCTGAAAAAGAGGCCGATGTCATAGTTTGGGACGGCGGCAACAACGATTTGCCGTTCATAAAACCGGATTTGGAAATAGTTATCCTTGACCCGCACAGGCCGGGACATGAAATGCTGTATTATCCCGGAGAGGCGAATTTCAGAAGGGCTGATGTATTAATCATCAACAAGATGGATACCGCTAAAAGTCAGGCAGCGGATGTGATTATGAAAAATATAAAACAGGCAAACCCGGAGGCGGCTGTTATATATACCGCCTCGGCCATAAAGGCCGCAGATGAAAATTTGATTCGCGGCAAAAGGGTGCTGGTGGTGGAAGACGGCCCGACCCTTACCCACGGCGGAATGGCTTATGGCGCAGGGATTGTGGCGGCAGAAAAATATAATGCCGAAGAAATTGTTGATCCGCGGCCTTATGCAGCCGGAAGCATAAAAAATATCTTTGCGTCCTACCCTCATATAAAAAATCTCATTCCTGCAATGGGCTATTCAAGCCGGCAGATAAAAGAACTGGAAGACACTATTAACAATACGCCTTGCGATTTAGTCCTCATTGCAACGCCGGTGGATTTGACCAAGATAATAAAGATAAACAAACCTATTGTGCGGATAAGTTATGAAATAGAGGAGATGGGAAAGCCGGCTATTGCGGATGTGATAGAAAAATTTTTATACAGAGCGTCATAACTTCGCATATCCGCTTTTGGCGGATTGCTCCTCGGTTCGTTGTTGCGGCGTATGCTAAAAATACGCCTCACTCCTCACCTTCGTCGCGCCTTGGTCTGCTTTGTTCTGACGCTCTGTATGCGCAACTATTTATGTCGCTGTGTATA
This sequence comes from uncultured Thermodesulfobacteriota bacterium, assembly GCA_964631455.1. Lineage (GTDB taxonomy): Bacteria > Desulfobacterota > GWC2-55-46 > UBA9637 > UBA9637 > JACRNJ01. The sequence continues at coordinate 1,658 of CAZVZI010000316.1, forward strand.
AAAACCATATAGAGACGCATTGCAATGCGTCTCTATTTCTCAAACTGATAAACCACCTCATTTTTTCCAATCATTCCAAGCTCTTTCCTGGCCACCAGCTCCATATATTTATCATCGCTCTTTAACCGCTCTATCTCTTCCCGCATTGCAGCATTTTCTGTCTTAATCTTTTCATTATAGGCCTTTATAGAGTCCCTGTTTTTGGAAAGTTTGTAAATGCGGACGAGCCCTCTGTCGCCGAATATAGTCAGCAAGACTGTTATTACAATAAACAACAGCAATGGAATGAAATATCTTTTTTTCTTCCCCCTCCAAATGGCCATGTGCTAATGATTAGCAAAGCCATGGGAAAAAGTCAAGACAATGAAATAGCCGCAGACCCTATGACAATTAGGCTTGACAGCAAAGGATTAAATAGGCTAATTTTAAATCTTAATTTTACAAGGGGAAAAGCATGTTTAAAAAAGTTCTTGTAGCAAACAGGGGCGAGATAGCCTCGCGGGTCATAAGGGCATGCAAGGAACTTGGCATTGCAACCGTTGCTGTTTATTCGGAGGCAGACGCTACTTCCCTTTATGTTAAAAAGGCGGATGAGTCTTATCTGGTAGGCCCGGGGCCTATTGAAGGCTATCTCAACATCCATCGCATTGTTGATCTTGCGCTTAAGGTCGGTGTGGACGCGGTGCATCCAGGCTACGGTTTTCTATCGGAAAAACCCAGCTTTGCAGAGCTCTGCGAAAAAAAGGGCATAACTTTTATCGGCCCGTCCAGCCAGGCCATTGCCAACATGGGTGACAAGGTAAAGGCGCGGGAGGTGATGAAAAAGGCGGGTGTGCCTATTGTCCCGGGGACCGAAGGGAGTCTT
>CAZVZI010000317.1:0-2521 GCA_964631455.1 uncultured Thermodesulfobacteriota bacterium
ACGATGCACACTATCTGGCCTTTTTTGACCGTGCTGCCAACCTCTACAAATGATTGGGCGTCCGGAGAAGGGGATCTGTAAAAGGTGCCAACCATCGGCGATGTGATATGCTTTGTTTTTTCACTTTTAGCAGCTTCTTTTTCTGCTTTCTGCTCCTCCGGTTTTTGCTCAGGCGCTGCAACAACCACAGGCTTTACCTCAGCAACATCAGGCCTGCCAATGCCTCTCTTTATCCTCACCTTTCCATTCGGCCTTTCAAGCTCAAACTCGACAATATCCGTATCTTTTATAAATTTTACAATATCTTCAATCTCTTTAAAATCCATACAAACCTCCCTTGAAAAAGTAAGCAGTAAGCGGTGAACAACTTTAAAACTGCTTACAGCTTACTGCTAACTGCTTACTTGTTTAAGCTCCTTTGACATCTCTGTCAAAACCTCGCATCCGTTTTTTGTAACCAGAACCATGTCTTCAATCCTCACTCCGCCCCACCCAGGTATGTATATCCCAGGCTCTATTGTAAAAACCATGCCTTCTTCTATAACATCATCATTATAAGGGGAGATATTCGGCCATTCATGAACTGCAAGCCCGACGCCATGACCTGTGCCGTGGCCAAAATATCTGCTATATCCGGCCTTTTTAATAAAGCCTCTTGCCGCAGAATCTATATAAGATGCCTTAACCCCCGGCCTCACAGCCTCTATTGCCTTATCATAGGCATCCTTAACCGTCTGATATATTTTTTTTTGTTCCTTGTTAGGTTTGCCCGCTACAAATGTGCATGTTTCATCCGAGTTATAGCCGTGGTATCTGGCGCCAAGGTCAACAATGACCATTTCATGCCTTTTTATTCTCTTACCAGAGGTCTTGCCATGCGGAAGGGCTGCCCTTTTACCGGAGGCGACAATTATATCAAAAGAAAGCCCTTCCGCCCCCTTTTTTTTCATTGCCATTTCTATATCAAAGGCTGCTTCGCATTCCAGCGCCCCAGGGGCTATACGATTCATTGCCGCATTAAAACCAACGGATGACAGGCTAATGGCCTTTTTTATAAGTTTCAATTCGCCGGTGTCTTTTCTTGCCCTTATCCTGTAAATATCTTCAGAAACAGGGGTTAACCTCTTGCCATGAATCAGGGCCTTCAGCCTGCGATATGTCTCGTAAACAAGGCCTTTTGCCTCAAATCCTATGCGCCCCGGTTTAAGTTTATTTATCAAACACGCAACATCTTCAATCTGCTTTTTGTATATTTTGATTTTTAATCCGCCAACCTCGTTTTTTGACTGCTCCGCGTATCTCGAATCAGTTAAAAAGAATGCCTGATTTGCAGTTATAATAATTACTCCGCTGCTGCCTGTAAATCCGCTCAGATAGCGGATGTTTTCCATTGTAGTTATAAGCAGGGCATCTATCTTCCATATTTCTAACCGCTCCTGAATCTTTTTTAAACGAAGATTCAAAGCTCCTTCCTTACGCCGGCAGCCGCTCTTTTTAAGTAATATCTTGCCTTTCCTGCATTCCCGCCGGCGCCCAACACCATGGCTATAAAATAATCCTTATTTATAAGCCTCATGATTATCGTTGTACCTTCGGCTGATACAGACAGCTCCTCCACCTCTCCCAGTTTCAGCAAAGAAGAGGCGTTTTTTGCTTCTTCCAGTATTCTTCCGTACTCAACACCGAGAGAATCCATATCGTAGGCGCCGCTTTCTTTTACATAGTTCTGGAGCGCAATGCCGTCTTTTGCCATGATAGTGGCTGCAATCCCGCCTTTTACATTATCAACCGCTTGTTTTAATATTTCCAGAAATCCCATTGGCTGCCTTTTTTAGTAATCCTCAATTTTAGAGATATTTAATGTAGGGGAGGGGCTTGTCCCCTCCCGCAAAGGGCGACCACAAGGGTCGCCCCTACATAAAATACGCCCCAGAACATAACTGAGAAGCTACCCTTTTTGAAGTTTGTTTACCCAGTTGATAAAATCCTTTTTCCTCTCCTCGTTTGTCCGAAGAGAATGGCCTGAGAGTTTATCTATCCTCTCTTGTATAAGATGGCCATCCTGCCCGCCTTTTTTAAGCAATGCCTGATAAATCCTCATGGCGTCTTTTTTCATACCCTGCCGTTCCAAAATTTCAGCCATGGTCAGGGTGCAAAACTTATCATCATCGGGCAGCCGCTTATGTTCGCTGTCATCTTCTTCTATATGTTCCATGCTTCCGTTCCCGTTTAAATACATAACGGGACAAGTATTTTTAGTTTAAAATCTCGGATAAGTCAATGGGAAAATCTCTGCTGTCTATTTGCCTGAATGTTGTTCTGCCGATAGCTTCCACCATTACAAACTTTATCTTTCCTCCAGCCATCTTCTTGTCCACTTCCATAGCTTTGAATAAATCGTTAGCTGACAGCTGATGGCTGATGGCTGATAGCTTTACCGGAAGACCAATCTTTGATATTAACCCCTCAATCCTCTCGCGAACATCTTTATTGCAAAGACCAAGTTTCAAAGACAGCCTTG
>CAZVZI010000318.1:0-2510 GCA_964631455.1 uncultured Thermodesulfobacteriota bacterium
CCCTATCTTCTTTATTGCATTCGAGACAACCGCCTTTGTCTTTGCCGGACTACCCTTAAGTACAAACTCTTTCCTGATCCTTAGGCCCTTGAAGCTTTCCGGCTGAAGAGGCTTCAGGGGATCCTTCACAAGCTTCATTATTCCCGGCAGTTTCTCAATAGAGCATATAATAAGGTTGGCGGCAAGGAGCAGGAGGATTACGAGGAACCACCATGAATGGTACATATCCATGAAACCAAGGGCATCAAAGGTCCTGAATAAAGTCGGTGCAGCAGACTGGCCAAAGAACTTTGCCAAGACCTTAATATTCCTCTCAGGGGATGCGTTCTGCTCAATAATAGTCCCGATAATCGACGTAAGAGAGAGGACGATAAAGATCACAATAGCGAGCTTTACTGAAGAGAAGATGTCCCATATCCTGTCTGTAAGCGACTTGTTGTTTTCTTTTTCCAAACCTGTCTCCTTAATTTTAGTCGTTTATTTTAATACTTTTTTGCAAAAAAAACATGACAAGACCTTTAGCCCCATCAAACACATAAATATTAATCTTCATGCACTCATTTGAGTATACTCCTCAGGATCGTCATAACATTTTCCCTGAAGGCATCAGTGTTATGATCAAAGGGATGGAGATTTGTCGCAATATTGCCGGCGATGATTAAAGTGGGGGTTTCTTCAACGCCGTACGTACCAGCCAAGTCCAGCGCCTTCTGGACGTCTTTTGCCTTATCCCCTGACCTCAGTCTTTTGCTAAAATCAATTCCAAACCCTATTTTTTGTCCTATCTCCTCAAGTACTTTTACATCGCCTATGTTCTTTTTCTCGATAAAATGGGCGCGAAAAAGGGCTTCCTTCATTTTTTCTCCTTTGCCGGCCTCCTCTGCAAGAAAATATGCCTCTCCCGGTTTTGGAGAACCCTTCCCCCAGTAGATTGGGAGGGTCTTCCATTTAATCTTTTTTGGGAAGTTTCCTTTGATAACTGGGATTGACTTTTCAAAGGCATAACAACCGTCACAGTAGAAGCTTAGGAATTCTATTACCTCAACTGTCTTGCCGTCAGATTTAAATTGATGCCCCGGCAACCTGGTATAGACACCCTTGATAAAAGTCTCAGCCTCTGCACGTATAGGTGAAAACGCTGTGGCTAAAAAAGCTAACACTAAAAACATTTTTTTAAACATCTTATCTCTCCTTTGTCTTCCAATCCCCGCTAAGGACTGCGGGGACAGGTTATTTATGTTTGATCTTCTCCAGATAAACCGGATAATTAAAATCAGGACTTGCGCTCTTTGTATGACATTTTAGGCAGACATACTCTGCCACAGGCTGCATCGGTTTTGAAAAATCCAAAAGATGCTCTCTGCCGGGTCCGTGACACGCCTCACACTGAACATCTGTCAGCATTGGCGTTGTTTTAGCGCTGTAAAAACCTCCTTTCTCACCAAAACCTACAGTATGACACTTTATACACTCAGGGTCTCCTGACCTGCCGTCCCGCTCAAGCGAAGAAAAGGCACCGGCATGTCGTGTCTTCTTCCAGTCCTCAACAAAAGTTTGATGACACTCTCCGCATTTAGAAAAACCAAGGTAAGGGGTATCTGCCGGTGGTTTGTAGTCATCTTTTAAAAGTTTTGCAATCTTAGCATCATATTTCTTTAGAACCTTTCGGACATTTATATCTTCTTTTATATCTTTGCCGAGGGCCTGCCACCTGTGTTTAAATCCTAAAATCTCTCCACCACTGTCAATCCGAAGTGTCAGGATACCCAACCTCTCTCCTTTTGGATAACCGCTTACAATAATAGTTCCATTTGCCTTGAGGGGCTCTTCAAGGATTTCTCCTGCTGAGAGTATTATAATATCCCATCCCTTTAAGAATTTAATCTCTGAAATAGGCTTATCTGTAAGAAGGATATTCAACTTGCCCTTTTGATAATTCATCGGGTTTACGCTGACATTAACATGAAAAGCATCACGTTTAATTGAGATTGACTGTTTATATCGAGGCATATCAGAGATAACTGGGATTTTATATTTTTTCAAAAGACCTGAGAAAAAGCTATAAGGGAATTTCTCCTCCATTTTTAAAAAAGCCACCGCATCATATTTCATAATAGTGAAGGCTTTCAGCATTGCCTCGGCCTTGAGCCTTCCCTGAGGGGTGTCCTTATCGAGAAAATTCCCGGCATCAATAAGAATATAGGGAGAAAGCGTCTTTCGATGTTCGGCAAGGCAACCTGCGCGTCTTGCAACACCTCCAAAATCAGTCTTTGGAGAGCAGCCGCACGGCTCAAGCTCGCCAGCTACGCCGCCTGTATAGACAATATTGAGTGTTCTTGTTTGTCCATAAGTGACAGTCGGAAATGACATGATTAACGGCATCAGGACATACAAAACAATATTTCTCATTCCTAAATCAACCTGCACAAGCAATCATCCCCTCGGCCAGTACATTATAACAAATACACCCATGAGGGCGATGAGACCTCCTATCAGGTCAAACTTGTCCG
>CAZVZI010000319.1:0-637 GCA_964631455.1 uncultured Thermodesulfobacteriota bacterium
CGGGACAGGATTTTGTTGCCCTATGAAGGTCTTCCTTTGTATTGATATTGTCAAGGGATGACAGTATCTGCTTGCTTGAAAGCCATTCTTTTTCTTCGAGCCGGTTTACTTTTATTTTTTGAAAGAGATTTGTGATGCGCAGGTCTTGGTTCTTTATCATTTCCTCAATAGGTTCGATGCACTTTTTAGAATAAACTGCGTGGAGGGGATGATAGCGACCCATAATAAAAGGCGCTGCTGCGTTATAACCCTCGGAAAGTTTAATCAGCTTTGAGATAGCCTCCTTATCTAAAAACGGCATATCGCAGGCTGCAACAAAATTATATTCAGACATGCTGTAAAAAAGGCCTGTGTATATGCCTCCGAGACTGCCAGCGCCTTTAAATATATCAGCCACAATTGGAATATTTAATTCTTCATACTCCAGAGGGTCATTTGCAACCATTATAATTTCGTCAAACAATTCTTTAAACAGGCTTACGGTTCTATAGATAATAGGCTTGCCGCCGATATCTATAAAGGCCTTGTTGAAGCCCATCCTGCTGCTTTTCCCTCCGGCAAGAATTATACCTGTCATATTTTTATACTTATCTCTATATCTCTTGGACTGCCGCACCCTTTTAGAGATTTTATCATT
>CAZVZI010000319.1:647-2496 GCA_964631455.1 uncultured Thermodesulfobacteriota bacterium
AATTCATCTATAAAAGGCTTAAGGGTCTCCTTCTTTCCATTTACCATTAAATCCGACTTTTCGCGGCAGGTCTTTTTTTGTAAAAATCTATTTTCTATCAGGCTTGCAATGCCTTTTGCATCATTTATGCCGACACACGGCACATCCTTGCATTTAAATCTCATGTCGCTGGCAATAGCTATAAGGTTTTTATCCTTCCTGCAAATCGGTCTTGTAGATTTTGCCTTTCTGATAACCTCTATCTTCGGATATTCGGCCTTTTTATAGCCCTCTGTTATTATAATATCCGCATCATCAATAAAAGAAAAACAAAGCGCGGAAGGCTCCCATTCCTCATTCACATCCTTAATAACTGCAATTTTATCAGGACTGGATAAAACTACAGTTTTAGCCCCGGCCTTCTTATGCCGCCAGCTGTCCTTGCCTTCATAATCTATTTCAAAGCCGTGAACATCATGTTTAATAGTGCCGATTTTGTAACCCCTTTTTGTTAATTCGGTTACAACCTTTTCAAGGAGCGTGGTTTTGCCGCTGCCTGATTTTCCTACTATTGAGACTATGGGCGTCATAATATTAAGATACCAGGATAGAGCCGGCCATGTCAACAGTTTAGGCTTCCACTTTTGAGATTTGACATTTGCGTTTTGAGTTATCTATACCGCAAATCTGAAATGGATAATATCTCCGTCTTTAACGATATAATCCTTTCCTTCCAACCTCATCAAACCCTTTTCTTTTGCGGCAAGCTCTGAACCTGATGCGATAAAATCGTTATACGATATGATCTCTGCCCTGATAAAGCCTTTCTCAAAATCGGAGTGTATCACACCTGCCGCCTGAGGCGCCTTTGTATCCCTTGCCACTGTCCATGCCCTGACCTCTTTTTTGCCGGCAGTGAAGTATGTAATCAAATCCAATAATTTATATCCTTCCCGCGCAAGCCTGTCAAGCCCTGATTCCTGCAAACCAATGCCTTTTAAAAACTCCGCCCTTTCTCCTTCCGGCAATTCCGCTATCTCCGCCTCAATCCTGCCGCACATGACAACAACTTTAGCTTTTTCCTTTTCCGCCATTTCTCTGACCTTTGCAACAAGGGGAGACTCTCCTTCCCTGCTTAATAACTGCTGGGACAAGTTTAAATCCTTTTCATCCACATTTGCGACAAACAGCACGGGCTTTGCCGTCATGAGATTGAGCTCCTTCAACATCTCTTTCATGGCATCTAAATCCCCCCTGCCCCCCTTTTCCAAAGGGGGATTAAAAAGAGACCTTATGGGCTTGCCGTTTTCAAGGGTCTGTTTGAATATCGTGCAGGCATCCATTGCCGCTATGGCATTCTTGTCGCCTGCCTTTGCAAGCCGCGCGGTTTTGTCCATGCGCTTTTCAACGCTATCTAAATCAGCAAGTATCAACTCGGTATCTATTATCTCAATATCCCTTTGAGGATCAACATGACCGGCAACATGCACGACATCAGGGTCTTCAAAACACCGGACGATGTGCGCTATCGCATCCACGCTCCTGATGTGGCCGAGGAACTGATTTCCCAGTCCTTCGCCTTTGCTGGCGCCTTTTACAAGCCCTGCAATGTCTAAGAACTCTACAGTTGTGGGAACAATCCTCTCCGGCTTGATAAGCTCAGCTAATTTAGACTGCCTTTCATCCCTTACCGAAACTATGCCCACATTCGGGTCTATGGTGCAGAAAGGATAATTCGCCGCCTGCGCCCCTGCCGAGGTGAGCGCATTAAATATCGTTGACTTGCCCACATTGGGAAGCCCTACTATGCCGCATGTAAAACCCATGTTTGTCCTTTCTATGAAAAAATGTAGGGGCGAACCTATGTGTT
>CAZVZI010000320.1:0-2492 GCA_964631455.1 uncultured Thermodesulfobacteriota bacterium
AGTATGGAGGCCATGTCAATATGCCGAGATATAACAGGACAAGCGCTCAATACGGACAGGGATGTGTAAACTGTCATAACCGTATTCACGGCTCTAACCACCCATCAGGGGCAAAGTTGACAAGATAGGCTTTTGGGATAATATCGCCAAATATTGCCGGTATATAACGGGAGAAAAGATATGGATTTAAAAAAGTATAGGGCTTATATCGCAGCCTTTGCCATTGTGGTCTTTTTGCTGTTGTTAAAGGGGGCGCTCTCCTATACAAACACCGTGGAATTTTGCACTTCGTGCCATTCCATGAAATTCCCTTACGAAGAGTATAAAAAATCAATGCACTTCAAGAGCCCTTCCGGTGTCACGGCAGGCTGCCCCGATTGTCATGTGCCGCACCAAATAATTCCTCTTATAAAGGCCAAGGTCATGGCTGCTAAAGATGTCTGGGCCGAGATTACTCACCCGTCCATGACAGAGGATGAGTGGGCGAAGATGCGGCCGGAACTTGCAAAGCGGGTGCGGGAAAAGCTCCTCAAAAGCGACAGCGCAACATGCAGGAGATGTCACAATTTCGAAAATCTTGTCCCATCAAGGGACAGGGGGGTAAATGCGCATGAGAAGGCTAAGGAAAAGGGAAAGACCTGCATAGAGTGCCATTACAACCTCGTCCACGCCGAGGTCCCGTGGGAAAAAGGGATAAAGGACGGAGGCGCTGGACAGGCGGAAGAAGAGGAACTATAATCATATGGAAAATATAAAAAAGGGGGATATTTGATGAAAAAAAATGTTGTTTTGACAGGCGCTCTCGCTTGCCTCCTGACATTCTCTTACACACCCGCAACGGCGGCCGAGGTTGACTGGAGCAAGGTCAAGGGAAAGACCATAAAGGTCTTTTACCCAGGAGTTGCCTCGTGGGAGTTTTTGGAAAGTAAAGACCACGGCAAGGGCGGCCTTGTGGTGAAGGCGGGAGACGAACCATGCGCCTCGTGCCATGTCAGCAAGGAGGGGAAATACGACATCGCTTCAGACAATATTATCGCCGGCAAACAAAAGATGGTAGCTTCGGGCGCTCCTCTGGAGCCCGACCCCCTATCGGGACGGCAAGGTTTTGCAGAGGTCGAGGTAAGGGCTGCATATGATGCTGAAAATATTTACCTGAAATTCCAGTGGGGCGGCTCCGGGATAAGCTTTAAGGATGCATCCCTTGCAAAGAAGGGTCAGGCTGACGGCATTGCAGTCCAGCTCAACGACAATATGAAGGTATTTAGATATTACGGGTGTTACATCGCCTGCCACAATGATCTCAAGGGGATGCCGAAGGACAGCAAAAAGGACGCAACCCTCTACGGCTTTTATACGAGGGGGAAGGATGCCTCAGATATAAAACCCAAGGACAAGCTGGACGGCTATATGTCCAAAGGGCAGTTCATTGACCTGTGGGAGGTGTTTTTTGAAGGAAATAAGATAATGGCGGAAGATGAACATATCCTCCAGGCCAGATCCGAAGACAAAAATGATATTTCAGCAACAGGCGGATACGAGGGGGGCAAATACACGGTGGTCATCAAGAGAAAGCTATCCACAGGAGATACAAACGATATCGTAATAAAAGACGGCAAGACCTTCAGCATGGGGATAGCCCTTTATGACAACAAGATGGGTGGAAGAAGGCACTACACATCCTTCCCTTTTTCCATCGGGCTTTCTGCAGAGGCTGATATTTCGGCACAAAAATTCTAATGCACGAAAGGAGGAGCAAGGATCGGCACAAAAATTCTAATGCACGAAAGGAGGAGCAAGGAAATGAAAAAAATCATGCCAAAGTTTCTTGTCCTGGCGGCCTTTATCTTTATCTTCAGCTTAGACGCAACAGGCGCGCAGGCAAAGGATGTGGACTGGGCGGCAATAAACCCGGATATCTCCGGAGCCACATTCGTTAACGACACTAAAGAATGCTGGAGATGCCACAAGGATTACATGGCGACATTCGCCGGCACGACCCACGGGAGGATTTTCAGGCACAACCCGCGTGATGAAAAAGAGTCGCTGAACTGCGAGGCATGCCACGGCCCGATGAGCAAACACCTCAATGCGCCGAGGAACAAGCCGCCGCTTGCGGTCTCCTTTAAAACAATTGACAATGAGCAGAAGAACCAGATCTGCGCCCAGTGCCATGTGGGCGGAAAACAGATAGGGTGGAAAGGAAGCCCTCACCAGAGAAACGGCGTGGCCTGCATCAATTGCCATTATGTCATGGAGAGGAGAAGCGACAGGGCGTTAGCCATCAACGAGGATATAAAAAAGGCATGCTACAACTGCCACCCTGAGAAGAAGGCCAAAAACCTGAGGGCGTCTCACATGCCTATCAAGGAAGGGAAGATAGCCTGTTCAAATTGCCACAATCCTCACGGCTCACCTAACCCGAAGTTGCTGAAGGCGGGAAGCGTCAACGACCTTTGCTATTCATGCCATGCAGAAAAGCGCGGGCCATTCCT
>CAZVZI010000321.1:0-2474 GCA_964631455.1 uncultured Thermodesulfobacteriota bacterium
AGTGTTATATATGCCAAAACTTACAAGAAGAAATTTTTTAAAGGTTGGTGCTGTTGCAGGGGCACTGCTTACAGGTGGGGCGAAGACCCTTAAGGCAATGGAACTTAAATTTGGCGGAGAAGACCGTCATCAGATTAGACCATTCCACCCAAGGGCTACATATAATTATGTATGCAGTCTTTGTCCGTATCATGACTGCGGCATTGCATTTGTTGAAAATGGCAAGGTGGTGAAACTTGAGGGTAATCCTGACCATATTGCAACAAGGGGCAAGTTTTGTCCAAAGGGTGTGGCAGGGTTCCTTGCTGCATATGACCCTGACAGGATTTTGTATCCATTAAAAAGAACAGGACAGAGGGGTGAAGGCAAATGGAAGAGGATAACATGGGATGAGGCAGTAAAAGAGGTTTCAACCCGCATAAAGACAGTTCTGGATTCTGGCGCAGCAAATGAAATAGTTTTGAATACAGGTGAATATAGAGACAGTGCAGTCTTAAGGTTTATGCAAACCATTGGTTCGGACAGTGTATTCAGAAGCAGGACTTCATCATTAAGTAATCCCAATAAAAAGAATGCCCTTGTTGATACTGTTGGTGTTGATACACTTACCCCTGATTTTGCCAATTGCAGATATGTAATAAACTTTGGGGCAAATATCATTGAAACAGCATTCCCTTATGCGCAGAGATTGACTGATGCTATCGTTGAGAAAAGGCTGAAACTCGTAACATTTGATGTAAGGCTTTCAAATACTGCCGGAAGGAGCGATGAGTGGTTTCCTATATTTCCTGGCACAGATGGCGTTGTAATGCTTGCGATGGCAAATGTGATTATATCGGAGGGGTTTGCAGACATTGAATTTTTAAAGAAATGGACGAATGTGTCGGTTGATAAGCTGACTTCGCATCTTAAACAGTTCACACCTGAAAAGGCTGAGGAGGCAAGCGGGGTAAAGGCAACTGATATAAAAAGGATTGCCCTGGAGTTTGCAGATACAAAACCATGTATTGTATTCACCCAGAACGGCGTTACATATCATGCAAACGGCACTGTTCAGGAAAGGGCAGCAGTCCTTTTATCAGCGATTATAGGCAGTATTGATGTAAAGGGCGGTCTATGTCTGCCGAGAAAGTTTGATATACAGATGCCAAAGCTAAAGGTTAAAGGCGAAAGGCAAATGTCCGGGAAAATGAATTACCATTTGCCGTTCAAGATAAAAGACGGCGCGCAAAAAGTTGGGATATTGCTTAATTATATGAGCAACCCTGCATATTCATCGCCTGCCGCAAGTGTATGGAGGGAGGTTTTGAAGGACGAAAAACTTATCCCGTTCATTGTTGACTTCAGTCCATTTATGAGTGAGACATCGGAACTGGCGGATATAATCCTCCCAGACGTGGTTTCTGTTGAAAAGCATGATGTGGCAAGCAGCCCTACTGCATTAAGGCCGTGGGTTAGTGTTACAACACCGATTGTTAAGCCTCAGGGTGAGGCAAAGGATGTAAGGGTTGTAATACAGAGGATTGTAAAGGCAATTGATACAGAAGGCAAAGGTATTGCGGTTTCATGGGATTTAAAGGACGAATCAGAGTGGGTTCAAAAGCAGATTGAAGAGTCGCCTGCGATTAAGGATAAATATGAGGAGATTGCAGATAAGGGCATGTATCCTGCATACGGCAAACTGGATTTAAAGGGCAGAAAGATTGTGGATGAAAATGGCAATCCTGTGCCTGTGGAATACAATACATATAAAAAGAGCGGTTTTACAACAGGTTCAAAGAAGATAGAACTCTCGGCCCTTCCTGTCTGGCAGGAGAATCCAAAGCATAAGGGATTAAAGGAGGATGAGTTTATCCTCACAACATTTAAATTGGCATATCATACTGCCTCCAGGACATCAAATCTAAAGTACCTCTCTGAAATTATCCACTCAAACCCTGTATGGATAAATAAAAAAGTGGCGGCGCGGATGGGGATTGAAGACGGGAGTCTTGTAAGGGTAACAAGCCATGCAGGGTATCTTGTTACAAAGGCATTTGTTACAAATGGAGTCAACCCAAAAGTTGTGGCAATCTCTGCATCTACAGGAAGATGGGCATATGGCAGGGTTGCCCAGGCTAACCCTTCTATGAAAACCGGTTATGAAACAGGACTCCATGATTTAGATATAGATGACAATCTGTGGTGGCGAGATAAAGGCGTTAATCCAAATGATATAATCCCTGTTTCAATTGATCCAATCGGCGGGGGGCAGGCATGGTTTGACACGGTTGTAAAGATAGAGTCAGCACATCCAGATGATAAATACGGCGATGTAAAGGTGGATAATAACAAGCATATAGATATTTATAGGGAAGGGGCAGAAGAAATCAAAAAGTAAAGAGCAAAAATCAAAATAAGGAGTTTAATTTTTAAATTTTGCTCTGTATTTTTGACTTTTTATCTTTGATTTTTAATCTTGTAGATGAGGAATT
>CAZVZI010000322.1:0-2463 GCA_964631455.1 uncultured Thermodesulfobacteriota bacterium
ACATAAAGCCCTTGAGCCTTTTTTACAATAATATCAGTATGAAAGGCGAGGGCGGGAGTGAAAAGTTTTTTGGCGCGGTTTATAAGATTATCCGGCATGGTAGTTTCCTTTCTATATTTAATCTTTATCAATCTGCGCCTTTTGCAGTCTGCCGCTAAAATCTCTGTAAATCACCTTCCACTTTGTAAACATGTCAATGGCGCCGCCTCTTCCGCCTGCCTCTCTATGCCCAAGCCCGCTCTTTTTTGTGCCGCCGAACGGAAGTTGAATCTCAGCCCCTATGGTGGAGGCATTGATATACACAAGCCCTGTGTCCAAATCCCTTTCTGCAATGGCAGAGTTATTTACATCCTGAGTATATATGGCAGAGGATAAGCCGTATCTCGCTCCGTTTACAATCCGAATTGCATCTTCCAATCCCTTTGCCTTGATTACCGATACAACCGGCCCGAATATCTCTTCCTGCGCAATGCGCATGTTCGGCTTTACATCGGCAAATATAGTCGGCTCTATGAAATAACCTTTTTCACAGCCGCCTTTCTTAGATGCCTTGCCGCCGATAACAAGTTTAGCTCCTTGTTTTTTGCCGATTTCAATATAATTAAGAATCTTCTGCATCTGCGAATCATTTACTACCGGCCCAACATCGGTTGTTTTTAGAAGGCCGCAGCCGAGCCTCAGTTTTGAAGCGGCATTTGTGAACATCTTGAGAAATTTATTATAAACCGCTTCATGCGCCACAATGCGGCTTGCAGCCGTGCATCTCTGGCCTGTTGTGCCAAAGCCTCCCCATATTGCGCCTTCAACCGCAAGCTCCAGCTTTGCGTCGTCCATAACGATTATGGCGTTTTTACCGCCCATTTCGCACGATACCTCTTTGTCCAATGCGCCGCACATCCTCGCCAGCTTTTCACCTACAGCCGTTGAACCTGTGAACGAAACACCGTCTATTCCCGGATGGGTTGCAAGATATTCTCCTGTTTCTTCTCCGGTTCCATGAACAAGATTCAATACGCCGTCGGGAATGCCGGCTTCAACTAAAATTTCCACCAGCTTTGCGGCGCATACAGGGGTATAGCTTGAAGGCTTAAATACAACAGTATTGCCGCTTACAAGGGCCGGAAGCATCTTCCATGCGGGTATGGCTGTAGGGAAGTTCCACGGCGTAATCAGGGCAAAGACCCCGATTGGGACACGGACCGATTTGCAGTCTTTATTGGGCAGTTCGGAAGGCACAGTCTCGCCCGAAAGTCTTCTGCCTTCGCTGCCCATGTAGTAGGCCATATCTATCGCCTCTTGCGCGTCGCCAAGACCTTCTGGCAGAACTTTGCCCATTTCACGGGTAACCAGCTCGCCAAGCTCTTGTTTTGTTTTGCTAAGCAGTTCGGCTGTGCGCAGGATGATTTTGCCTCTTTTGGGGGCAGGGGTAAGCCGCCACTTTTCATAGGCATTGCGCGCGGCTAAAACAGCCATGTCTATGTCTTTCCGTGCTGAACGGGGGACAATGCCTACAATGTCCGATGTGTCGGCAGGGTTGATGCTTTTGAGAGTTTTTCCATCAACTGCGTTTATCCGGTTGCCGTTAATAAAATTTTTTATTTTTTCAGGCATAAGAGTCTCCTTTTTTTATTTATCGGAATTTGCCTCTAAGTATAGCAGATGGGATTTTTGCTGACAAGGGAAAGGATTTTCTATAATGTTTTCAAAAACGCCTCCACCACCTTTGCGTCAAACTGAGTGCCTGAGCATCTCTTAAGCTCCGCTATGATTGCATCCATAGGTTTTCCTTTTCTATAAGGCCTGTCTGCGCTCATTGCGTCAACCGTATCCGCAACGGCCAGAATCCTGGCCATCAGAGGAATCTCATCGCCTTTAAGCCCTTTAGGATAACCGTTTCCGTCGTAATATGCATGGTGATATTTTATGCCGGGGATTATATGCTTGAGTTGTTTTATCGGGGCAAGTATCTCCGCGCCTTTTACAGGGTGCATCCGCATTATCTTTAATTCCTCCTCCGTGAGTTTGTCAGGTTTGTCAAGGATGGCTTCATAGGTTCCTATCTTGCCCACATCATGGAGTAGTCCTGCAAGCTGCAAATCTCGCATCTCCTTTTCAGATAAGCCCAACGTCTTTCCTATATCAAGCGCATACTTTGTAACCCTTGCAGAGTGTCCTGCTGTCCACGGAGATTTGCTGTCTATGGCGGACGAGAGGGATTCTACCGTTGCCATGAAAAGCTCCTGAAGGTCTAAAATAAGCCTTGTGTTTTCCATGGCAACGCTTATCTGAGAGGCCAGCTTTTCCAGGGTAGAAAGGTCATCGGCGGTGAATGCGGACGGTCTTTTTGCGCCAACGGTTAATATGCCGGTAATCTCGCCTTTTACAGTTATGGGCATCCTTACATGGGATAAAAAACCGTTTTCCATGAGTTTCTTTTCCGTCAGCAACAGGTCGGGCATCTCT
>CAZVZI010000323.1:0-2161 GCA_964631455.1 uncultured Thermodesulfobacteriota bacterium
ATTCTGTCAAACATAGTAATCCTTTTTTATTCATATCTCCAATTTCCCTTCAAATACCTCTACCGCAGGACCCGTCATATACACATGATTATCTTTTTCAGACCATTCAATCTTCAAGTCTCCGCCTACAAGGCGGATTGTGACTTTTCTTCCGGCAAGGCCGTTAAGGTTCGCGGCTACAGCCGCGGCGCATGCGCCTGTGCCGCAGGCGAGGGTTTCGCCGCTGCCGCGCTCCCAGACGCGCATCTTCAATTCTTTTCCGCTTACTATCTCTACAAATTCCACATTTATCCTTTTGGGAAAGAGCGGATGATTTTCTATGAGCTGACCGTATTGCGTTACAGGGAAACTGCTTGCCTTGTCAACGAATATCACACAGTGCGGATTGCCCATTGAAATGCAGGTTATCTTAAATTCTTTATCCTCAACCGTCAGAGGATATTGTATGACCATGCCGTTTAAGTTTACGGGTATGTCTTTTGCCTCCAATATCGGTTCTCCCATGTCAACAGTCACCATCTTACCAGCACGTTTTGGTTTGATGACGCCTGCAAGGGTTTCAATCTCCAACGTATCCTTTTTAGACAATTTCCTGTCCCAGATATATTTTGCAAAGCATCTTATGCCATTGCCGCACATCTCCACCCTGCCGCCATCCGCGTTATAAATATCCATCCTGAAATCAGCCTTTTTTGACGGCAGCAGGATAAGCGCCTGATCAAAGCCTATGCCGAACTGCCGGTGAGAAAGCTTTTTCATAAGTCGTGAAAGCCCTGCAATTCTTTTCTTGCGGCAGTCAATGACGATAAAATCATTTCCAAGGCCGTGCATCTTTGTAAAATTGATTTTCATGCCGAGACATCTCCTGATATTATTTTTGCAATATTCCCTGTTTTTTCTCTCAACAGCAGCGTACCGTCATTATCAATGCCGAGGGCAATGCCTTCCACAGTCTTCCCTATCTGCTGAACCTTTACTTTTTTGCCAGCCATGGTAAAATAGTTTGTCCACGTCTTGCGAACAGGCGCAAGGCCATGTTTCAGATACTTTTTATACCATCTTTCAAGATTCAAATAAAGTGTTTGGATAAAGTCTGTTCTTGAAATATCTCTTCCTGTCTCTTGTTTCAATGATGTTGCAATTGATATTAAATCTTCAGGGAACATCTCTTTTGTCATATTCACATTCACGCCTATCCCGATGATGATAAAATTTATTTTATCCATCTCCGAACTCATCTCCGTCAAGACCCCCCCCGACCCCCTTTTGTAAAGGGGGGGAGTTTTTTTGCCCCCCCTTTGTTAAAGGGGGATACAGGGGGATTTGAAAATTTTGCAATTGTTTCTGCCACTGCAACAGCAGAAACAAGTGTAAGCTGAGGCGCAAAAACAGGGGATATGTTAGGCCGCAGGATAACGGATGTGTAGATGTTCACCCCTTCGGGCGACTCCCATTTTCTGCCAAGCCTGCCTTTGCCTTTTTTCTGACAATCGGCTACTATAGCCGCGCCTTCCCCTGCGCCCTTTGCAGCAAATTCCCTGGCGATCTCATTGGTGGAGTCTATCTCTTTATAAAAAGAAATATCCCTGCCGATAAAAGATGTTTTCAGATTTGAAATGATTTCAATTTTATTTAAAGGCAGATTCTGAAGATTTAATCTGTATCCCTTGGCAGGGCTGGTCTCTATATCATAACCCAGTTCTTTTATTGTCTTTATGTGTTTCCAAACGGCAGTCCGCGATATACCCAGAGTTTTACTTAAAACCTGGCCGGAGATGTAACGGTCGTTACCTTGTTTCAATACTCTTAATGTCTTGCCGGATGCATTTCCTTCATTTTTCATCTCGTGTTTTTCCGCCGCTGATAAGCTATCGCCGATTGCCTGTTTTTACTGTCTCCAAATTTATATCCACTGCCCTCGCCGAATGTGTCAATGCGCCTACTGAAATAAAATCAACCCCGGTCTCTGCTATCGCCCGAATATTTTTTAGATTAACGCCGCCCGATGCCTCAATCAAAGCTGTTTTTCCAATAATCTTTACGGCTTGCTTCATAAGGGATGGTTTCATATTGTCAAGCATGATCACATCCGCGCCTGCGATAATCGCCTCTTTCACCTCATCAAGATTTTTTACCTCAACTTCTATGAGCAAATTTTTAG
>CAZVZI010000323.1:2171-2458 GCA_964631455.1 uncultured Thermodesulfobacteriota bacterium
TGAATACTGCCTCTGCAATGCCGCCGACCGCCGCAATGTGATTGTCCTTTATCAAAACCCCGTCGCAAAGACCGAATCTGTGATTAAAACCGCCTCCCATCCGCACAGCATATTTCTCAAGCATCCGCAGGCCCGGCGTTGTTTTTCTCGTATCGAGGATTTTGACCTTAAAGCCTCTTATATTATCTACAAACCGGCTGGTTAGTGTTGCAATGCCGGAAAGCCTCTGCAAAAAATTTAGGGCAACCCGCTCACCGGTAAGGATAGCGGAAACCCTGCCGGAAACC
>CAZVZI010000324.1:0-2457 GCA_964631455.1 uncultured Thermodesulfobacteriota bacterium
CTTTTAAATTTATACTACCGCATTAAATTCTAAACTCACCTCCTATTATGGTTTTATATCTTACCCGCACCATACCAACTTTTAGTTGGTATATCAATATAAAAGTTACACATAGTTGGCTTTACAGGATGGAGAGAAGTTGCTAATTATCAGGCATGGATAGGGCAGCTTTCCGAAAAGATATAGCGAACAGACTTAAAGAACTTAGGGGAAGCAGGACTCAGGAAAGTATAAGCAATGCCTTGTGTGAAATTCTTGGTGAAAAAAGAACAAAAGAGGCTTATCAACATTATGAAGGAGGGCGGCGGTTATTGCCTGCCGATGTTTTATGGGGATTGAGTAAGATTTATGGGGTATCAACGGACTGGATATTGAGTGGAAGAAAACCAGGGGCAATAAAGAAGAAGCCAGAAATAACAAGATTTCATAAAGATACCATTTCTATAGCCGAACTTGTCCAGCCTTTATCAAATGAGCAGAAGGAGGCTATAAAGGCTATCCTTAAATCAATAAGGAGAGGAAACAAACTTGACAAAAAACCTGAATAGGGCAACCACAGGGGGTTGCCCTTACATCTTACGCAAATATCTTTCTACCCTGTTTCTGCTTATCAAATTCTCTAAAATTGAAATGTTAGAGATATGTGGTTTTGCGAGCATATTATAATGCTACACTTATCCTTTCAATAGCCATTGCCATGCCGGTTTTAGAAACTTTTGCCTCATACGAACTATTCCGGTTCAACTTGCAAACTTTTTCTTCTTCCTTTTTTTCTTTCACCTTGACATTATCTACTATTGTAGCTACAATAGCTATAAAAAGGAGAACTTGGCATGCTGACTGTCGGCGTTAGGGAATTAAAAAACCGGTTGACCCACTATTTGCAGCTTACGCATGACGGGGAGCGAATCGTTGTTACCGACCATGGGAAGCCCATTGCTGTGTTGCATGATCTGGCAAAACTTGAAAACGAAGCGCATCCGGAGGAATATCTTGCCAGGGCTGCTGCGGAAGGGATGCTCCGTCTCCCTCAGCCGGGCGCGAAGCTTGATCTGAAAACAAAACCGGCCGTTCACAAAGGCCGTTCCGCCTCAGAAATCCTCATTGAGGACAGACGTTGATATATTGGGACTCCAGCGCTATCATCAAAAAATACCTTAAAGAAGACGGTTCAAAAGCCGTGTTCCAAAGGCTCGCAGCAGACCCTGTTCTTGCAACCAGCCGGTTAACATACGCCGAAGTCCATGCCGCCTTTGCCCGCAAACTGAGGGAAAAGGAAATCTCTCTGAAAACCTTTCAAGAGACATGCTCCTTGTTTGAAACGGACTGGAGGGCAATGGCCATTGTCCGCATGGAAGACAAACTCCTCCCCAAAATCCGTTCTCTCTTGACCAAACATCCTTTGCGCAGCGCAGACAGTGTCCATCTGGCCTCCGCCCTATATATTTCCAATTATTCGCGTTACAACCATCTTCCATTTGCCTGCGCCGATAAAAAGCTGCTTGAAGCTGCCGTAAACGAGGGGCTTGATGCATGGAATCCCCTGGCGATTGAAATATAAAACTCACATGACATTAGAGGTTTTGCGGGCATGCTATAATGCTATATTTATCCTTTCAATAGCCATTGCCTTGCCACTGTTTGAATCTATAGACACAACAACCCCTTGCATAAAAACATCCTTTGCAGCCACCTCGAATTTTTTCGGCATCTGCGTAAGAAACCTTTCAAGGACAATCTCTTTTTGCATTCCAATCACGGAATTCAAAGAGCCTGTCATGCCTGCATCGGTTATGAATGCCGTTCCCTGCGGCAATATCCTTTCATCCGCTGTCTGGACATGGGTGTGCGTGCCTATTACGGCGCTTGCCTTGCCGTCAAGAAACCAGGCCATTGCAGCCTTTTCAGAGGTAGTCTCTGCGTGCATATCAAGAATAATCGCCGAGGTTTCACGCTTTACTTCTTCAATAATCTTAGCGGCGGCTCTGAACGGACAATCAAGATTATCCATAAAAACCCTTCCGCAGAGATTGATAACGGCTATCTTTGCATGAGCCTTTGTTTTGAATATCGACCACCCGAAGCCCGGCGCGCCTTCAGGATAGTTGGCAGGCCGGAGGAGCCACTTTTTATCGGTGATATAAGGAATAATCTCTTTTTTGTCCCAGATATGATTGCCGGATGTTATCACATCTATATTGAGGCCGATAAGCTCTTCCGCAATATTCGGCGTAATCCCAAACCCGCCTGCGGCGTTTTCTCCGTTTGCAATAACGAGGTCTACGGCATGCTTTTCTATTATGTCGGGCAGGAGTTCCTTGACAGCAATCCTGCCCGGCCTTCCGATTATATCTCCTATGAAGAAAATCTTGATTGCCTCGGCCATATTATTATTTTGCATAATCAACGGCGCGGGTTTCCCGTATAACCGTAACCTTTATCTGTCCGGGGTAATTC
>CAZVZI010000325.1:0-2436 GCA_964631455.1 uncultured Thermodesulfobacteriota bacterium
AACCGTTACCCATAAAGGGCAACGCTACAGGAGTATTTTTAAGTAAAAAACGGAGGTATTTATTAAGATGAATAAAAAAGCTGTTGCGCTCCTTTCAGGCGGGCTGGATTCGACATTGGCAGTGAAGGTCCTGCTGGAACAGGGCATTGAAATCGTTGCGCTTAATTTTACATCAACATTCTGCACATGCAGTTGCAGGGGAAGCGTATGCAGCAATGAAGCTGCAAGGGTTGCAAATGAGTTCGGCGTTCCCATTAAGGTTCTCCAGAAAGGACTGGATTACATAGAGGTTGTAAGAAATCCTAAATACGGCTATGGCCAAGGCATAAACCCTTGCATAGATTGCCGCATATACATGCACCGGCTTGCAAAGAAATATATGGAGGAGATTGGCGCATCTTTTATCGTAACAGGCGAGATTCTCGGTCAGAGACCCATGAGCCAGAGAAGGGATGCATTTAAAAACATTGAAAGAGAAAGCGGGCTTGAAGGGCTTATTGTGAGACCTCTCTGCGCAAAACACCTTGAGCCTACTATTCCTGAAAAACTGGGAATAATAGACAGGGAAAGGCTTTTGGACATTGGCGGTCGTTCAAGAAAACCGCAGATAGCCCTTGCAGAAGAGCTTGATATTCAGAACTATCCATGCCCATCAGGGGGGTGTCTTTTAACAGATAAGATATTTTCAAAAAGGGTAAAGGATTTGCTGCAAAATAAAAAGGATGTAACCATGAAAGACCTGCAGCTTTTGAAGGCAGGCAGACATTTCAGGCTTAATAAAGATGTTAAGATCGTTATCGGCAGAGATGAGGCTGACAATAAAAAAATCCGAAACCTTATTCAGGCAGATGACACCTTAATAGAGCCTTTGGATTTCATCGGTCCAACAGGTCTTATTTGCGGTCTATCCAAAAATGGAACTCATACTCTCGCAGGCCGGATGGTTTTAAGATACGCCGGAACAAAGGCCGATGGGAAGAGAACGTTAAAGCTTTCTAAAAATAGCGAGACAACTACATTTGAGGTTGCTTCACCAGCTGAAGACAAGATTCTAAGGGAGATGATGATATGAGGAGATTACAGAAGTCGGAAGTAAACACTCAATATCTATCACCGACTGTGGAGAAAAAATTTGGACATCTTAAAAATATTCTTCATGACATGGGTTCTGTGCTTGTAGCCTTTTCCGGCGGTGTAGATTCCACGTTTCTTTTAAAAACTGCCTTTGATGTTTTGGGCGATAAAGCAGCGGCGCTTACAGCCGTTTCTCCAACCTATCCTGACAGGGAATTTCAGGATGCAAAGAGGCTGGTTAGAGAGATTGGCGCAAGGCATATCATTGTAAAATCCAACGAACTGCTTATACCTAACTTTGCGGATAATACCGACAAGAGGTGTTTTTACTGCAAGAGCGAACTTTTTGAAATATGCAATAAAAAGGCAAAAGAGCTCGGGCTCGCAGCCGTAGCAGACGGAAGTAATGTTGACGATTTGAGAGATTATCGGCCCGGGAGAGAGGCTGCAAAAAATCTCGGCGTAAGAAGTCTCCTTGTGGAAGCAGGTTTGTCAAAACCTGAGATAAGGGAATTAAGCCGCATCCTCGGCCTTGAGACATGGAAGAAGCCATCCTTTGCCTGCCTCTCATCCAGATTTCCTTATGGGACAAAGATAACAGAAGAAAGACTGGATAAGGTGGAAAAATGCGAGGAGATTCTTCGCAATCTGGGTTTTTCACAATTCAGGGTAAGGTATCATAATGAAATAGCCAGAATTGAAGCGCCGCCTGATGAGATAAACAGATTTTTAGATGAAAAAGTGAGAGAGTCTATTGTGCATGCTTTTAAAAAACAGGGTTTTACTTACATAACGCTTGACCTTCAGGGCTACAGAACGGGAAGCATGAATGAGGGAATGTTCAGAGCCTATCTTTGAATTTCTTTAAAGCATCCAGCAAGTAATCTATATCCTTTTCAGTATGAATAGCGGAAATCTGGAACCTTATCTCCTCATCACCTTTCGGGACAACCGGAAAATTCAGGCCGGTTGCCAGAATGCCGTTATCAAAAAGATATTTGACCATTTCGGAAGTCCTTTGTGTATCCCTCACCATAAGCGGAACAATGGGATGGTCGCCGGGGATGGTCTCATATCCGGCTTGTTTTAACCCTTCCCGCAAATGGGCCGTGAGCTTTCTTATCCTTTGGAGAAGATTCAGCCCTTGGTTGCTGTTGAGGATTTCTATAGATTTTACTGCTGCTGCTGCCTCTGAAGGGGTACTTGGGTTGGAATAGATGAAAAAGGGCGCTGTCTCCTTGAGATAGTTAATTACCGTATGAGTTGAGACTGCATAACCGCCGTTAACTCCCAATGCCTTGCCCAGTGTTGCAACAAGTATATCTGCTTTTGTATTTGTATATTCTTCAACACCCCTGCCTG
>CAZVZI010000326.1:0-2435 GCA_964631455.1 uncultured Thermodesulfobacteriota bacterium
GGTTTACGGAGTCGGCCACCCTCAATATGGGCAGCTACCCATAGCAAAGATTGTTCTTAAACAACAGGACAGCCAGCCGGATTTGGACAGCCTGCGCCGCTTCTGCTACGAAAGGCTGGCGCAATATAAGGTTCCCAAGGATTTTGAATTTGTAAGCCGCTTGCCGAAAACAGTTACTGGAAAGATAAAACGGTGAGAATACTTCTTGTAAATCCTTTTGGTTCAAACTGGGTGGAAGGCCGACAGGACAGGACTGCAACAGCCGTGCGTATGGCGCCTATTGGCATACTCTGTATAGCAGCCTATCTCGCTGAAAAAGGGTTTGACACAGAGATATACAATAGCAGCGGACCGGCTAAATATATCGGAACCGCAGAGATTATTAACCGTGTCTTTTCATTCAGGCCGGATATGGTTGACTTTACTGCAACGACATCAAGCTTTCTGGATGCTTATCGTCAGGCAGAGGCTATTAAAAATGCGGCTTCGGATATAAAGATAGTTTTTGGCGGCGTTCATGTCTCGGCATTAAAAGAAAAGCTGCTGGAATCATACCCGGCCATAGATTTTCTGGTGACAGGCGAGGGTGAAAAGGCAATGGCCGAGATTGCTGCAGGCGTCAGCCCTGACAAGATACAGGGGCTTATCTTCCGCAGCGGTTTGGAGATAAAATCCAACGGTTTGCGCACAGACCTGTGCGAGATGGACAAGCTCCCGTTTCCGGCCTACCGCAAGCTCGAAGGTTTTCCTGAGACATATCAGGCGCCGCTTTTTAATTACCCGCGGGCGCACACCGCCACGATAATCTCCAGCCGCGGCTGTCCTTACCAATGCTCATATTGCGACCGCTCTGTTTTTCTCAAAGGTTACAGGTTTAACTCGGCTGAATATGTCTATGAGCAGATGTCTTTCCTGAAGAGGGATTTTAAGGTAAGGCATATTTTTTTCTATGACGACTTATTCACCTTGCAGCGCAAAAGGATAGAAGAATTTTGCCGCTTGGCGCAAAAAAAACCGCTCGGCATGACATTCAACTGCGCGGTCAGGATAGGCCATATCGATGACGACCTGTTAAAGATGCTTAAGTCAGCAGGCTGCTGGATGGTAAGCCTTGGCATAGAATCGGGAGACCCTGATTTGCTTAATAGACATAAATCAAACATAGACCTGAATGAGCTGAAAAACACTGTAAAACAGATACAGAGAAACGGCATCAGGGCAAAGGGCTTATTTATCATGGGTTTGCCGGGAGAGACAGAGGAGACCATAAAGAGGACAAGTGATTTTATTGAAACATTGGAGCTTGACGACATGAACATGACCAAATTCACGCCCTTTCCCGGTTCTCCGATATATAAAACCATCCGCGAAGACGGCGTATTTAATGAAAATTGGGAGCTGATGAACTGCATGAATTTTGTCTTTATTCCGAAGGAGATAAAATCAAAAGAGAGGCTTGAGGAGCTTTATAAGCAGTATATCAAGGGTTTTTACACGAGCAAAAACTGGGTCAGAAAGTTCGGCCCGCTCATGTTTAAATCCCCGCACAGCGCCTACAGGATGATAAGAAGCCTGCCTACATTTCTTAAAATAAAAAACGATTTCATGCCCGGAGATTCGCATTGATTGCTTGGTAAAAAAACAAAATCGTATGAAGAATTTATTGTTGACAAGATATAAAATTGCATTGTAATATCAGCCTATATGAAGAAAGTGACTTTTAGAGAATATGTAACAGAGGTCTTAAAAAACGCCATTTATGAAAAGGGTGAAAGCTTAGATGTGATTGTTGCTGAGGCGCCGGATTTGGCCGGTTGTTTTACCCAAGGCAAAGACTTTGAAGAAGCCAGAGAAAATCTCATTGATGCCATAGAACTCTGGATTACAGTAGGCTTGAAAAAAGGCGAGGAAATGCCGGTTGTCAATGGCTGCCACCTTGCCGCAGATGTGGAAACATCAACAAAGAAAAGGGCTTATGCCTAGCTTGAAACCCTGCAAGCGGCAGGTGTTAATCAGAAAGCTGAAAGAGTTTGGATTTAAGGGGCCGTATCCGGGCGGTAAACATAGTTGGATGGAAAAAGAAAATATCCGTCTCATCATCCCAAATCCGCATAAGGGAGATATAGATGCAGGACTTGTCAGAAGAATTTTGAAACAGGCTAATATACGCCCCGAAGAGTGGAACAAGATGTAAATAACTATGGCATTCACCTTACACAAACAGACAGAGATAATCCTGTTTGTAAATATTTTTAAACGGAAAATCAAAGGCAGACCATTTGGTCTGCCTTTTTTGTTTTCTGGTGCGAGCCTAAAAAGCAAAGGCCACAAGAGAATGAATTTGAAACATCAAAAAGCAAGACCTGACCCTCTGGCCCTCCTTACCCGAAAGTAGTATTGACAATAAATCAAAAATATGGCAGCGTATTTTAAAA
>CAZVZI010000327.1:0-2431 GCA_964631455.1 uncultured Thermodesulfobacteriota bacterium
ACGCCCCTATCTTTTTAGCCGCCTCTGCCTTTTTAACATCCCCAAGCTTATCTTTAAGCTCCTTGCTTAATGTAGAGGCCGCTGTGAGTGTTTTGCCTGTAGCATCTTCTATTATCTGGGCATAGATATGCTTATTGCTTCTATAGACATTAAGTCTCGGCCTTTCAGAAGTGCCGGCAATCTTTTTTCTAACCCTTGTCTTTCTTTTTAAGTGACTTTCTTTTTTCTTTTCTATATCCATATCGCTTCGCTCCTATGCTGCCTTGCCGCCGGCTGCCTTTCCTGCCTTTCCTGCCTTCCTTCTTACAATCTCTTCTTCATATTTTATGCCTTTGCCTTTGTATGGATCCGGGGTCCTGAATGCCCTTATCTCTGCGGCAGACTGACCTAAAAGCTGCTTATCCGCACCTTTCAATGTAATGCTTGTTTGTTTATCCACAACCACAGTGATATCTTTGGGCAGCACATATTTAATCGGGTGCGAATAACCAAGGCTTAAATTCAATATATTGCCCTGCGCTTCAGCTCTATAACCAACCCCGACAATTTCAAGCTTCCTTTGAAAACCTTCTGTAACCCCTTTAATCATATTTGCCACAAGGCTGCGGCACAAACCATGAAGCATAACAGTTTCTTGATCTTCCCCGTTTCTTGTTATCTTTATTTCACCGTTAGAAGTATCGGTTTTAAGTTTTTTGCTCAAAGATTGAGTAAGAACGCCCTTAGGCCCTTCAACCTTTATAATATCTCCATTAAGGCTAACCTTAACCCCTGATGGAATAGCTATGTTTTTTTTGCCAATTCTGGACATTTAGAACTCCTTTAAATACCGTTGTCCGTGTCCGTCATTCGTGACCGTGAAAAAATATTTTTGTTTTTTGTTTTCACGGACACGGAACACGGTCACGGTTCACGGTCTCTTATCAATACACCGTGCAGATAAGCTCTCCGCCGACACCCATTTCCCTGGCCTTCTTATCGGTAAGAATCCCCTTAGAGGTAGAAAGTATTGATATGCCAAGGCCATTTAACACCTTTGCAATTTTATCCTTTTTTACATATATTCTGAGCCCAGGCTTGCTTACCCTCTTTATTGTAGACACAATCCCTTTTTTGGAGGGTTCATACTTAAGCTGAACCTTAATCACGCCTTGCTTATTGTTTTTCATAAGCTCATACTCTTTAATATAGCCCTCTTCTTTCAATATCTTGGCTATCTCCAGCTTAAAGTTAGACGCGGGGATCTCCACATCCTTATGTCTGGCGCGGTTAGCATTTCTTATGCGCGTTAACATATCTGCAATAGTATCTGTTGTAGCCATCTTAAACTCCTTCTTTTAAATTACCAGCTTGATTTGATAAGACCCGGAATTTCACCTTTTAATGCCAGCTTGCGCAGACACAATCTGCACATGTTGAATTTTCTGTAATAAGCCCTTGACCTTCCGCATAAAGGGCACCGGTTATATTCCCTGACCTTAAACTTATTTTTTCTTGCAGCCTTTACCGATAAACACTTCTTTGCCACAAAACCCCCCTCTTTTATTAACCTCTCAACATCAGTCTATCTTATCTGGAACGGCATTCCAAAATTCTTTAAAAGCGCTTTTGCCTCGTCATCGCTTTTGGCGGTAGTGACAAAAGTTATATTCATGCCCCTTATCTTATCTATCTTGTCATATTCCACCTCAAGAAAAACAATCTGTTCTTTTATTCCAACAGTATAGCTGCCCCTGCCGTCAAAAGACTTGTCAGACACGCCCTTGAAATCCCTGACGCGCGGAAGGGCGAAATTAACAAATCTGTCTAAAAACTCGTACATCCTCGCGCCTCTGAGCGTAACCATGCAGCCTACCGGCATCCCCTGCCGTAGCTTAAACGAGGCTATGGATTTTTTTGCCGTAGTCACAACCGGCTTTTGCCCTGTTATATTCGTAATGTCATTCACAGCATGGTCGACAACTTTTACATTTTGCGTAGCCTCTCCAAGCCCGACATTCAATACGATTTTTTCAAGCCGAGGCACCTGCATGACGCTTTTATACTTAAATTCTTTCATCATGCCAGGCACTATATTCTTATTGTATACATCCTTCAATCTGGCCATTATTTCTCCAAGACCTCCCCGCACTTTTTACAGCATCTTACCCTCTTGCCGTCATCCAATATTTTTTTCCCTACACGGACAGGCCCTTTGCATTTATCGCATATAAGCATTACATTTGAAACAGCCAGCGGCGCCTCTTTCTCAATAATGCCGCCTTGCTTCTGTTTGGCAGACGGTTTCGCATGCCTTTTTACCAAATTCAACTTTTCAATTAAAATACGTCCCTTGCCAGGATCAACCTTTATAACCCTGCCGGTCTTCCCCTGTTCCCTGCCTTTTACTATCATAACCTGATCGTTCTTTTTTATTTTCATTTTATATTTT
>CAZVZI010000328.1:0-2418 GCA_964631455.1 uncultured Thermodesulfobacteriota bacterium
ACCCTGGCAATAATAATGATAATGGCGGTTGTAAATATTATCTGAAGCCCGCCGCTTATCACAGCCTCTTTGCCGACATTTCTCAGTTTTGCAAAAGAAAGCTCAAGGCCAATGGTAAAAAGAAGCGTTACCACCCCAACCTGGGCCAGAAGCTCCACTGTGCTGACCTCTGTAATCAGCTTAAAACCATGCGGGCCTATAATCACGCCTGTGGCGAGAAAACCTACAATGGTCGGCATGCCAAGCCTGTGAAAGATGAAGATAACGGGGATGGATACGCCCATCAGTATAATGATATCCCTGAGTAAAGGAAAATTTTCCATATTAAAAGGATAGTAAACCCCGCCCATCCTTTCTGTCAAGACCGAAAAATGCAATTGCATTTTTCAGGCGATTAGGGTAAAAATACAATTCTATGAAAGATGAAATGATTCTCCCTCTTTTGGAAGAGGCGGCGGAAAAACTTTCAGTAAAGGTTTCTTATGACGACCTGAGAAAGGGCGAGGTAAATACATCCGGAGGCTCCTGTGTGCTGAAGGGTGAAAAGCGGATTATTATCCACAAAAAACTGCATACGCGGGAAAAGGTGGATATTCTCATGGAGCTTTTAGCGGAGATGGACTTTGAAGGCATTCACTTGCCTGTGGAGATACGGGAAGGCCTGGATAGGATACGGTCTAAGCAAAAACCCGCGGAGGTTTGACAGGGCAAAGGACAATGAAGACTATGCAAACAAATACCAAAAAGAAGATAGAGCTTATATGTCCCGCAGGAAACCTCCCTTCGTTAAAGGCCGCAATCGATAACGGCGCTGATGTGGTTTACACAGGCTTTAATGACGCCACCAATGCCAGAAATTTTGAGGGCCTGAATTTCACTGCCGATGAATTGCGGCAAGGGATTGACTACGCCCGCAAGAGAGGGAAAAAGGTTTTTCTTGCGGTCAATACATTTCCGCAGATGGATACTTATCCTCAGTGGTATAAATCGGTTGACAATGCGGTTAAATTGAATGCCGACGCCATTATTCTGGCGAATCTCGGAATCTTGAAATACGCAAGGGACAAATATCAGGATATAAATATCCATCTCAGCGTTCAAGCCAGTTCGTCAAACTATGAATCAATAAATTTTTATAAAAAACAGTTCGGCATAAAAAGGGTGGTTTTGCCGAGGGTTCTGACCGTGGACGAAATCAAGGATTTAAAAAGCAAAACCGACGTGGAGCTTGAGGTCTTTGCCCTGGGCGGGCTTTGCATAAACATTGAGGGAAGATGCTATCTATCCAGTTTTGTTACCGGTGCATCCACAAATACAGAAGGCGCATGTTCGCCGTCAAGATTTGTAAGATTTATAAACGAGGACGGAAAACTCAAGATTACCTTGAATAATGTTATATTGAATGAGCTCGGGCATGGCGAAACCTCGCCATATCCCACTTGCTGCAAAGGCCGCTATGTTACTGAAGACGGCAGCTATTCGTATGCCTTTGAAGAGCCTGAGTCTTTGAATGTTCTTGAAATAATCCCAAAAATAATAGATGCAGGCGTGGATGCCTTGAAGATTGAAGGCAGGCAGAGGACAAAGGCATATGTTGCAGGCATGACAAGGGTTTTGCGCGAGGCTGTGGATTCATACTATACAAATCCGAACGGCTTCAAGGTTAAAGAGGAATGGCTTGAAAAGACAAATTCCACATTTGAGGGGAGCAAGCCGACGCTTGGGTGTTATGTGGAGAAGTAAGAAGCGGCTTATAACTGCTATTTTCATCTTCTTCTTATCAGCAGGATGCGCATCTGCTCCGCCGCAGGGTTATTATACAAAACAGGGAACTCAAAGGGCTTACCAAATTGACGGCAAATGGTATCAGCCCGTCGATTCATCAAACGGATATGAAGAGGAGGGGATTGCATCGTGGTATGGCAGAGATTTTCACGGCAAAAAAACCTCCAATGGAGAAACCTATGATATGTATGCCATGACCGCTGCCCATAAAACCCTTCCGCTCGGCACTTACGTAAAGGTTACAAGGCTTGACAACGGCAAAGAGACCATCGTAAGGGTCAATGACCGGGGACCTTTTGTGAAAGGGAGGATTATTGACCTTTCCTACAAGGCCGCCTCGGAAATAGGCATTGCAGACAGCGGCACGACTAAGGTGAAGATAACGGCTCTGGGAGATACTGTAGGCGATAAACTTGTAACAAAGGATTATCAGCATGGGAATTTCATGGTACAGGCAGGCGCATTCACGGTAAAGGCCAATGCGGCAAAATTAAGGGACAACCTGCTTTTGCGATATAGCAATGTTTCAATAACCACATACGACAGAGGCGATACGGTTTTCTACAGGGTTAGGGTCGGCGGCGCAACCAGCTTGAAGGAAGCTGAAAGGCTTAAAAGCAGGATAGAAAAAGA
>CAZVZI010000329.1:0-2413 GCA_964631455.1 uncultured Thermodesulfobacteriota bacterium
CTGCGGGAATGACAGAATTGGGACTTTTGCAAGAACCTCTATATTTAAGATTTTAGATTTAAGATTTCAAATCATAATTCGTAAATCATAATTCGTAAATCACAAAATGTTCCATAAAATACTCATAGCCAACAGAGGCGAGATAGCTGTCCGGATTATACGGGCGTGCAAAGAGCTTGGTATAAGGACCGTTGCCGTATATTCAGAGGCTGACAGAGAAAGTCTGCATACAAGGTTTGCTGATGAGGCAATATGTATAGGCCCTGCAAAGAGCAAAGACAGCTATCTGAATGTATCTTCCATTATCAGCGCTGCTGAAGTGAGCGATGCGGAGGCAATACATCCCGGATACGGTTTTCTTGCAGAAAATGCTGAGTTTGCCGAGATATGCGAGAATTGCGGCATTAAATTCATAGGTCCAACCTCTAACAGTATGCGGCGCATGGGGAATAAGATTCAGGCCAAGAAAGAGATGGAAAAACTGAGGGTGTCTGTGCTCCCCTGGAGCAGCTCAGGCATTAAAGATGAGAAAGATGCCGTGGATATTGCGCGGAGGATAGGATTTCCTGTGATTATAAAGGCTGCTGCGGGCGGCGGCGGCAGGGGCATGAAGCTTGTCCATACGTCGGCGAGTTTCGGCAATGCCTTTCATACCGCAAAGAATGAGGCGCAGGCTGCATTTGGAAACGGCGAGGTATATATTGAGAAATTCTGCGAGGCCCCAAGGCATATAGAGATTCAGGTTATGGCCGATAAATACGGGAATGCTATTTATCTGGGAGAAAGAGATTGCTCCATCCAGCGCAGGCACCAGAAGATACTTGAGGAGGGGCCGTCTCCTGTGCTGCATGAAAAATTAAGGAGCAGCATGGGTGATGCGGCTGTCAGGATAGCAAGGGCAATAGATTACACCAATGTCGGCACTGTGGAGTTTTTGCTTGATAAAAATATGCGGTATTATTTTATGGAGATGAACACAAGAGTTCAGGTTGAGCACCCGGTAACAGAGATGATAACAGGGATAGATATAATTAAAGAGCAGATAAGACTTGCGGCAGGCGAGAGGGTTAGGTTTAAGCAGAAACATATAAAAATTAAAGGGCATTCAATTGAGTGCAGGATAAATGCAGAAGACCCTGATACCTTTGTGCCGTGTCCGGGCAAGATTACCGGTCTTCATATGCCGGGCGGTCCTGGTGTCCGAGTGGATTCGGCAATATCCTGCGGTTATATCGTGCCTCCGCATTATGACTCGCTTCTTGCAAAGCTCATAGTATATGGGGACAGCAGGGCAGAGGCTATAAGCAGAATGGCGATGGCATTGGATGAAATGGAGATAGAAGGGGTTAAGACCAATATCCCGCTGCATAGAAAAATAATGAACGACCATGATTTTATTGCAGGCAAGGTGGATATAAATTTTTTGAGCAGGTTTGCATAATAAAACCGTGAACCGTGACCGTGTTCCGTGTTCGTAATTTTTACGGTCACGGATGACGGACACGGACAACGGTATTTTGTTATGAACGATTGGCGATTGTTGATAGACCCTCCAAAAAGCGGCATAGAAAATATGGCCTCGGATGAGGCCATTCTTGACGGATGCGATAAAGGACTTTCCCCACCCACTCTAAGACTCTATGAATGGAGCGCCCCCACCCTTTCTATCGGTTGCTTTCAGAAAGCAGACAATACCGTTAAATATTGCGCAGAGACAGGAATTCCTTATGTCAGACGCATTACCGGCGGGAGGGCGGTTCTTCACTTTGACGAGATTACCTATTCAATAATTTGCTGCGATAATGAGCCGTTATTCGGAGAGGGCATATCAGGGGCATACAGAATCATAAGCGGATGCCTGCTTGCTGCATTAAGAGAGATTGGAATTAATGCCGATATGCACAGATCCAGGGCTATAGAATACGGCTCCGAAAAAATTTCCTGCTTTCATTCTCCCTCCAGATATGAGATTATAATAGACAATAAAAAACTTATTGGAAGCGCACAGAGGCGGTTTAAAAGGGCGTTTATACAGCATGGCTCCATCCTTTTCGGAATAGACAGGGCGCTGATTGCGCGGTTGTTTGGAGAAGACTCTCTTGTAACAATAGCCTGGGTTAAACTTTACAGCAATATAAAAAAGCATGACTTTAAGCTTGTTTTGACAGATAAGATTGAAAAGGGGTTGAATATAAAATTGGCTGTTGGTAATATAAATGATAACGAAAGATATTTGAGAGAGAAACTGATACAGGAGAGAATTACGAATTAAGATTTGATGGTCTCATAAAAAGTCGTCATTCCCGTGAAAACGGGAATCCAGATGTTTTACAACATATTGCAAAGACTGGATTCCCACTTTCGTGGGAATGACAAAATATCGTATATATTGTAAATTATTATACTTATGAAT
>CAZVZI010000330.1:0-2407 GCA_964631455.1 uncultured Thermodesulfobacteriota bacterium
AACCGCAATATTTTTTCAAGAGGTTTTCAGGGTGTACTCAAGTGTAGTCTGCCGATTTTATCAAGAAACAGCCTCAAGACACAAGATTTATATTTCCTTATATGTTTACCAGGGATGTCTTGCCCATTGCCTATTTCTATCGCCTGTAGTATATATTTATCTATGTATGAAAATCCAAAAGGTTTTTGGAACACCTTAAAAGCCAAATGGTATCGGAAAGGTCTTAAATACAGCACGTTGCCTAAAGCGGCGTTGAGTATTATCCTTCCAAAGACCAAGGACTGCAAAACCTTCCTTGATGTGGGCGCCGGCTGCGGAACCCTTGCAATACCGCTTGCAAAGGCAGGCAAGAAAGTTACAGCCCTTGACCCCTCCCCTGCCATGATAAAATTATTGGACGAGGAGATAAAAAACAAGAAACTGAAGAATATAAAAACAATCAATGCCTCATGGGGAGAGGTGGAGATAAAACCCCACGATAGCGTCATCTGCGCCAATGTGCCTGAGCTTTTGAAAGACTCCGTAGATTTTTTAAAACAAGCAAACAGCCTTGCCGGAAAGGCAGTATTTCTGATAGAGGGCGCTGACCCGAATGCCGACAAGTTTTATTATAAAGAACTCTATCCTCTGTTATTCAACAAACCGTTTCTGGCAAGGACAGATTATCTAAAGACATACACAGACCTTCACAGCCTCGGCATCTTTGCCAATGTGGAAATCATAGAATATAACTTTGACCAGCCTTTTGACGATATGGAGGAGGCCTTGGAATTCTGGAAGGAATATCTGGGCATTGTCACGGCAGAGCATGATGAAAAACTTAAAAAGTTTCTGGAAGGCAAATTAGAAAAATCCAGAGATGGCCTTATCGCTCGGTTTCATAAAAAGTCGGCAGCGATATGGTGGAGAAAGGGTTGATTTATGATACCCTTAAAAGACGACAACCCAACCCGCACATTTCCATTTGTAACCATCTTCATCATTGCAGCCAATATAGCCGTGTATGTCTATCAGTTGACGTTGGGGCAAAAGGCCGAAACATTTTTTATTCTGAGGGCGGGGGCAATACCATATGAGATAACCCGTTTTGCGGATATGTATCCTCTGTCATTTCTTCCGCCGCCGCTTACTCTTTTTTCAGCCATGTTTGTCCACGGCGGATTATTGCATGTAGGCGGCAACATGCTCTATCTTTGGATATTCGGCGATAATATAGAGGACAGACTCGGCCATTTTAGATTTTTCGTATTTTATTTATTGAGCGGGTTGATAGCAAGCCTTACGCATATAATAATGCTGCCGGATTCCACTTTGCCTATGATTGGCGCAAGCGGCGCCATTGCCGGAGTTTTGGGGGCATACTTTCTTTTGTATCCGCGGGCGAATGTCCTGACGCTGGTATTTTTCTTCTTTTTTGTGGATATTGTAAAAATTCCCGCGCTGGTATTCCTCGGCCTTTGGTTTATTTTCCAGCTTTTGAGTTCAGGGGCTGGCGGCGGCATTGCCTGGTATGCGCATATAGGCGGTTTTGCCGCAGGGGTGATATTGGTGAAGTTATTTGAGAGAAGGCGAAGGAAAATCCGAAACAGAGAAAAGCAGGAGTAAAGGCCGTTACTTTATCAAAATCCCCGCATACCCCACCACATGGGCATAGTCGCCGCTTGTATCGCCTGATGTTGCATAGTCAATAAGTTCAGCCTTTTTTGCGCCAAGTTCCTTAGCCGCTACAAGAGCTATTGCGGCAGGTATTATGCCGCACATGCTTATGTCTTCTTTGGATGCAGTCTCCATAAGCGCTTTTGGATTTAGCGCAAGGATTTTGTCTATTGCCATCTTGTCCTTTTTCTTTGTTACGGCATCTGATTCGTAGTGATTCATGTCCGAGCTTACAGCGATTAAAACCTTATCTTTGTATTTGCGGATCGCGCTTGCAACAGCCTTTCCCAATTCTTCGCATTCCTTATAACTCATATACATTATGGTTGCAGGGACAATTGACGCCTTTGGATTAAAATGATGGATAAACGGCAGCTGCACCTCCAGCGAGTGCTCTCTGTTATGGGCGGTTGTGTCGTCTGAGAATATATGCGACTCTTCAATCAAAAGGTGCGCCAACTCCTGATTTATACTTATCCTGCCAAAGGGCATTTCCCATTCGCCCTGGGTCATCACTGCCGCCCTTTCGCCAAGCCCTGTATGATTCGGGCCAAGCAGCAGGATATTATCCGGAATATTTACTTTAGAATATACAGAGCCGGCCACCTTGCCTGAATATAT
Organism: uncultured Thermodesulfobacteriota bacterium; assembly: GCA_964631455.1. GTDB lineage: Bacteria > Desulfobacterota > GWC2-55-46 > UBA9637 > UBA9637 > JACRNJ01. The sequence goes on from CAZVZI010000330.1 coordinate 2,278, forward strand.
ATAACCTGCATGGGGCGCAATCATAGCCAGGGCGTCTTGCTTAACAGCCGTTTCTTTTATCATGGATTCCATGGTCTGTTTAAGCGCTGCGCGCTCGCCTGGATAAAATTGATATGCTACCGCAGGCTTT
>CAZVZI010000331.1:0-2388 GCA_964631455.1 uncultured Thermodesulfobacteriota bacterium
ATGTTACCCTGTTCCAATTGGAAATGAGCGGGGTCTTCATGGGATTTTCCATATAAAACTGAGCAGCCTTTTTGATGGCGTCGGCAAATGCCTCTACTGCCTTTGCCTCCTCGTGCCGGTCAAACACAAGGCCGTTTATCGCCGCATCCGCTTCGTATTTTACCATAGTATCTTCGGCAAACCTCAAATAGGTTACCTCCAGCGATTTAAAAAGGCCGTCTGAAAAGACAATGCCGTTGGCAGCCAGGGTTCTGAAGATGGATTTGCATATATCAACGCACATCTTCATAAGCCCTTTTCCTGCGTCGTCCGCTGAAAGGGACTGATGCTTGTGTTCATAGTTGTCTGCAATATCCACCTGACATATCCTTTGCGGAGAATAGTTTCTAAAGACCTCCGCCAGCACCCCGACCTCCAGACCCCAATCCCACGGAATCCTGTTGATTCTTGCCAGATCCGTAATCATGCAGAATTCTCCTGCCAGAGGATACCGGAAGCTGTCCAGAAACACAAGAAACGGATGAAAGCCAACAAGTTTTTGGAGAGCCCTTGTCAGCGGCGTAACAAGAAGTCTCGTCACCCTTCCGTGCATCCTGTCTGTAACCCTGCTGTAAAAACCCTTGCAGAAGACAACATCTATATTCGGGTTTGCTACAGGATAGCAGAGCCTTGCCAACATCTCCCTGCTATATGTGACAATATCGCAGTCATGCAGAGCAATAACATCAGACCTGCCATTCGCGAGTATATATCCATAGGCAATCCACGCCGAGCGGCCTTTGCCGTCCTCGCCTGCCCATAATCCATTTCTTTCCAAAGTGGCGTATATCTCCTGAATCCTTTTTCCTTGATTATGGATTATCTTTACTTCATACGGAATTTGGGACATAAACTCCTTTGCCTTCTTGAACTCTCCGTCAGTCGCCCTGCCCAACGTGAGGACAACCTCGTTTAAATATTTAACCTTTTTTAACTCGGCGATTATCCCTTTTATGGCATCGGCCTGAAATTCTGTGTAGAGGGCGGGAAGCACGAGCGCAATAGGCCGATGTTTTGAAAATTCTATTAGCTCAGCCTCTACCCTTTCTAAACTCGGCTTGCCAAGCCTGTGCAGTGTAATGATTATGCCTGTCTGATAAAAATCCGCCATAGCTCACCTCCTAAATATGTTCTATCTCCTTCTCATTTTCCTCTTTTTTCTTTTCTCCGTTATCCCGTTCTATAATCCTTCGGGCAGCGTCTATCCCTCCCGCACCGAAGGCGATGGCCAGGGCAATGACAATGCCGCCGAACAATATTGAAAATGCCGCAATGACAATGCCAGGCGCTATCTGAAGCTGCTCAAGCGCCATCGCAAGCACAAGGATTATGAGCAGAAGTCTCACTGCCTCGGCAATAATCTTTGCATGGTGATAACCGCTGTTAACTGCCGCAATAAGCACAGCCCTGCTCAAAAACCCTGCAATTATATATCCTGTAATCAGAATCAGGATGGCAGAAAATATCAGAGGAAGGTAAAGGAGAAATTGGGATATCAAGTTATCTATGGCCTTTATCTGCAAGGCGTCCAACCCTATCATCACAAAAACGATAACAAACAACAGGTAAACCATCTGTCCAAAGAACTCCGATGGCTTTGCCCATGTATCGCCCTTTCTTATAAGGGCAGTCAAGCCTACCCTGTCGCTCCATGCATCAAAATTTATTGTCCTGAAGGCTCTTAATGTTATCAGTCTTATCAGCCACGCGAATATTATCCCAGCTATAATGATAATCAGCATCGCCAGGAGATTTGGCGCAAACTTGACAAACCATTGCCAGAAATCCCTGAATGGCTGAAACAGTATCTCGCTAAACTTTTCCATAATGCACCTCCTTAATTCCAGTTATTTATAAGATAATCTTTCCTTTCCTCAAACTCACGGCATAGCTTTTCTATTTCTGTCTCCGCGACCTCATTACCCACATCCTCTGCCTCCATCACAAAAGATGCAGTCTTTCCGAGGTATAATGGGGCAAGGGATTTGATAAGATGCTCAGATGACATCTTCTTTCTGTGATATGCTAAGGCATAATCGTATATCACCCTGACCCATAAGCCTAATGAAAATCTAAAGTCTTTGCCGGAAGGTTGAGCAATGGCCTCTATCTCTCCAAAATCGCCCGGCCCCAGTATCTCTGTCAAAATAGGCTGCAAGTCTCTTACACCTGTCCTGAATATATCAATCATCCTTTCCACATTTACCTTTACAGGTTCAAGACCGACATCATACCTGAAACCAAAGGTCGGCACATCCCTGAGTCCCCTTATATTCTTCCATATCTCAAAATGCTTTTCAGTAAGATTGAATAAGCACTGTTCCAACATGCAGGTTCTTTTCAAATTCA
>CAZVZI010000332.1:0-2388 GCA_964631455.1 uncultured Thermodesulfobacteriota bacterium
AGTAGGCAAACTCCTTCCGCCTTCTGCCAGAAAGGCGATGGGCATAGAGGAGTAAGGAGTCTTATTTTTCTTGACAATTCGCCCGTTCAAATATAAAATTTATGTAAGAAGTAAATTTTAACCAAGGAGGCATATTATGGTAATCAAAAGTTTGGCAAGAGGCATATTGATGTGCGGTATGGCTGCATTTGTATTCACAGGCGCGGCTATTGCAGGTGAAAAGGCGCCGCAAGTTTCCAAACAAGAGGCGGCAAAACTGGCGCTTGAACATCAGGCATACGGCAATAAATACGATGATAACAACCAGTTTAAAGAGGCTATAGAGGAATATCAGAAATCTCTGGAATATGCCTCTGACAATACCGATACCCTTTTCAACCTTGCTGCTGTTTATTTGAAGGCCAATAAACCGACAGAGGCTGCGGCAACACTGGAAAAATTAGTTAAACTCTCTGCAGAGGATGCGGAAGGATATACCCTTCTTGGAATTGCATACAGGGGCTGCGGAAAGGAAACAGAGGCAAAAAGCGCATGGGAGAGATCTCTTAAAATAAACCCGGAACAGCCAAAGGTTAAAGCAATGCTGAATGAGAAAATATCCAAGCAATAAACAATATTAATACCGTAATATACAAACATAAAATCCCCATAATCGAAATCAGTGGTTATGGGGATTTTTTATAAAAAGGAGAGCCAAGCGCTATGCTGGACAGATTAAAACCTGAGCATGCCAACTGGAGACACTATTTCGGCGGACTGGCGTTTATAATGATAATACTGCAATTGGCAACCGGACTGTTCCTAATATTTTTTTATGAGCCTACGCTTTCAGACGCCTATAAAACAGTTCAGAGGATTTCAAATGAGGTTTATGCCGGCGGCCTGATGCGCAATCTCCACCGATGGATACCGGGTCTTTTATTTATTGCCGTTCTTGTGCATACAATAAGATGTTTCCTGAGAAAAGATTTTTCAAACCGGCAGAAAAGGGTTTTATGGCTGACAGGTTTTTTGCTTCTGCTCCCGCTCTTTCTTCTGATTGCCACAGGTTTGATAATTCCATGGGAATGGAAGGGTTACTGGTTTTTGGAGATGGTTCCGAATTATTTTGGAACGATTCCTGTTATCGGGCCGGGGCTGAAAACATTTTTTATGGATTCCTATACAGTTCCAAGATACTATGTTTTGCATATACTTGTATTCCCCATAATCACATTTATATTAGTTGACTACCATATACTTACCAAACTGAGGAAACGCGGTGTTTTCAGTTATCTTGCAAAGCATGCCCTTATAGCCGTTCCCTTTTTAATACTTTTGTTTTACCTTTCAACAGCAGCGCAAATTCCTTCTGCTGATCCGCAGGAAGTGCCGATGCCTCTGGAAGGGGCAAATATTATTGCGCCCGAATGGTATTTTTTAACAATCCTCCTGCCGTTTATGTATCTAAAGAACAGCCCATGGCTTCCGTTTATATCCATATTCGTGCCGCTTCTGATACTTTTTCTGTCGGCATTTATGCCGTATTATTTAAAAGGCAAAACCGACGCGGAAGAATCTTATGAAGCTCATCCAAAGGCAACAGGCATAAGGCTTGTCTGGCATAGACTGATGAGAAACAGTATTACAAAGAAGATTGCCACAGGGGTTCTTGTTGCTGTTATTACCATTATTTTTGCCGGTCTTCTATATCTTGGTAATTATAATTCCCCGACATTCGGCTGCAATTCCTGCCATAATGTGTCGAAGGGTGAAAGGCTTGGCATTCCGCCTCAATTCTTTAAAGACCGCTCAAGACTTCCGCTTTTAAATGATAATGAGTGGATGATGAGGCACTGGTATTATCCAAACGAGGTCTGGTAATATGGCGAAAAAAAAGATTATCCTGTCTGCCGTTATCGTCCTGATTGCCGCAATAGGTTTGTATATATTTCTGATGGGGGATGACAGGAAGGCGGCGCAAGAGGCGGCGGACCTTTATATAAAGGCTGTCCGGGATAGAAATTTCGATGTTATATATGATTTGAATTCTGTCTCCCGGAAGCGGAAATTATTTATCCTTAAAGACAGCAGTGCAAAAAAAGATGAGCTTGCAAAACAGGTCTATGACGAACAAAAGGCATCTTTTGATTCCGCCCGCCCGCCTCAGGCGGGCGGGTCGTCATTTGACCTGAATGCCGTTTGGGCTGAGAAGTTTGTTTTTATCTCCGGCATGAAATACAGGATAATAAATGCCGTCAGGGAGTTGAATGTGGACAATCCAACGGCATTTTACGTAAAAAGGATAGATGTTGTTGTTGAAGCCGAGATGGAATATTCAAACAAAGATACTGCGCCGATATATGAAGGCAGAAAAAATTATATTCTTTCTGTTGGTCGTGATAACGG
>CAZVZI010000333.1:0-2383 GCA_964631455.1 uncultured Thermodesulfobacteriota bacterium
TGATATGTCTCTTGAAACGCCTGATAAACGCCTACTCCTGAATCTTTGAGCCTTCGGAAGTCTTCAATTTCCATCGGCGGCGCATTCAGATGAACAATCCGAATGCCGGTATTTTTATAAACAGCCTTAACAGCGTCAACAAGATAATCAATGCCTGATACCTTCGGGTCTTCGCCTGAGACAAGGAGTATCCTTTTAAAACCCATTTTCTCCAGCGCTTTTGCCTCTTTGATAATTTCAGCGATGGTTAAGGTCTTTCTGACAGCATCTTTGTTGTCTTTTCTAAAACCGCAGTAGAGGCAGTTGTTCACGCACTCATTGGAAAGATAGAGCGGCGCAAAAAGGACAATCCTTTTGCCAAAAACCTTTTCCTTAACTTCACCCGCTTTTTTAAATATCCTCTGCAAAAGGGCAGGCTCTTCCACAGACAAAAGCACTGCCGCATGATGCAGGGGCAATTCATGAATTGCCCCTACGGACACGCTCTCCAAAATCTTGTCAACCAGAGAAACATCAGGTTGAACCGCATCCGACAGGATATTTTCTATATTTTGCGTATCGATGACCATAACAAATAAAAAAGCCGCCTCCATAAGGAGAACGGCTGTATAAAAATCCTTGTTGCCGCTTCCCTACGCCGGCATTACCCGGATCAGGTTGTCAGGGTCTCCACATGTGCGGACTCTCAGCCCCCGATTGACTCTATCGGGGGCTCCCCCAGCATATATAAAATTTATCAAGGCTCTTATCGGAAGTCAAGCTGATATCAGAAATCACAACAGCCATCAATAAACAATCGCTTCAAATGCTTAAGAAGGGCGAAGTTTTTGGGTGTTAGCCTCAAGCAATCTGCTAAGCTATGCTAACTTGCAGCCTTTTCCCAAGCGCCGCAGCGACACGTTCTAATGTTGACAGCTTGATGTCTTCAGCGTGATTCTCAATTCTTGAAATTGCAGTCTTTTTGGTTTTAAGTCTATATGCAAGTTCTTCCTGGGTTAATCCTGATGTTTCGCGTGCCTGACGAAGCATCACTCCAACTTTAAACTGTTCGTAACCCTCGTCAAATCCTTCAGCAAACTTCTTATCTCTCTTTTTTCTTTCGCCTATATATTTTTTTAAGTCACTCATATTTTGACCTCCTTTTCAAAAAATCTTTTCTATATGACTCGGCTCTTTCTATTTCAGATGTAGGTGTTTTCTGGCTCTTTTTTATAAATCCGTGAGTTAGTACAACGACAGAACTATCCGCAAAGAAACAAAATATACGATAGGCATTTGAGCCGAACTGAATTCTACATTCCCATATTTCTGTGCCAACAAGTTTTTTAAAATAAGAAGATGGAATAATATCCAAATCTTCCAGCAAATTAAGCACCCATGTTATTTTTTGCGCAACCTTTGACGGCAGCGAATCAATGAAATCATGCGCCGGACATCTTCCGTCAGCAGTTTTGTAAAAGATAACGGTTCTGCTCACAATTCTATGTTAACCTGCATGTTAACCTTTGTCAAGAGATTTATGGGGGTGATAAACAAAACGCCTCTGAATTTCAAAAAAGTTTAGATTGGTCGGGGCGGCGGGATTCGAACCCACGGCCACCACCACCCCAAGGTGGTGCGCTTCCAGGCTGCGCTACGCCCCGATACGGAAACTCAATTCAGGAAAGAATCTTCTTCATAGAATACAGTTCTTCTTTTATGGATTGCAGCATTTTTACATATCTCTGGTCCGGGAAATTAATATTTAGCTGCGTATTATTTTTTGTCCTGAGCCATTCTTTTATTCTGGCCTTTGCCCCGTTAAGCGTATATTTCTCGTCATACAAAAGCCTTTTAATCTCTAATATAAGCTCCACATCCCTTTTCCGATAAACCCTTTGATTTGACTTTGATTTCTGCAGATTTATTATCTTGAACTCTGTTTCCCAGTATCTCAGGACATAAGGCTTCACCCTTGTTATCTTGCTAACCTCGCCTATCTTAAAATAAAGCTTATCAGGGATAGTTATCTTCATTCTCCCTACAGCCTATTTGGCAGCATTCACCGCATCTCTCATAATCTGGCTGGGCTTAAATGTCAAAACCTTTCTGGCCGTTATGGTCAGGTCTTTGCCTGTCTGCGGGTTTCTCCCCCTTCTTGCCCTCTTTTGCCTTACCATAAAATTCCCGAAGCCGGATATCTTTACATTCTCCCCGCTTTCAGCAGTATTTTTTATTGTCTCAAATACAAGTTCCACCACATCTATCACATCTTTTTTCGAAAAACCGACCTTTTCAAAGATATGCTCTACAATATCTGCCTTGGTCATTGCGCGCCTCCTTCTTCGCCTCTAATCTCTATGCCAAATTTATGTTTCAAATTCTCCAATATGGCGGAATGCGC
>CAZVZI010000334.1:0-2381 GCA_964631455.1 uncultured Thermodesulfobacteriota bacterium
CATTTTGTCCTGGAAAGACTCGGCTATTATTTCCCGGCAACAAAAGGTCCGGTAAGCAGTCTTGCGGCTCTATTGAAAAAACCGGGCATCTTAAATATCGGCATTGCTGTACCTACAGGACAGATAATTGTTTACGCAAAAAAGCAGGATAGATAATGGACATACTCTTAATATACCCGCCCCTCTCTGTTAAGGAGAGATACGGCAATAGGAAGATAGGGAAAAGCGGAGGCCATCTGCCTCCTTTGGGAATTGCCGGTATCGCTGCATATTTGAAAGAAAGAGGCTATGCAGTTGGTCTTATTGATGGGCTGGCATTGCATATGACAGACGAAGATGTATGCGCGTATATCATGAAGCATACGCCGAAGGCTGTCGGTTTATCGGCTTTGACGTCTATGTATCACAGAGCCGTATCTCTGGCGACTGTGATAAGAGAGAGATTCCCGGATATCCTTGTTATGATAGGCGGCCAGCATGCAACGATTATGGGCAAAGAGGTATTCAGGGAAACCAATTGCTTTGACCTTGTTGTTTCCGGCGAGGGAGAGATAACCGTATGGGAGTTGATGGAGCTATATAAAAGTATCGGTTATAATCGGAAAAAATTATTGAACAGTCTATTACCGGCTAAAATTTGCGGCGTGCTGTTCAGAAGAAACGATGTTGTCATGGAAACGCGGGCCCGAAGTCCGATAACAGATACAGATGCCTTGCCTTTTCCCGCCAGAGAACTTCTCCCTATGGAGAAATATATCCCCCTTCCTAACCAGTATAAGAGGCTTCCTGTGGTTCACATGGTTACCAGCCGGGGCTGCCCTTATCCTTGCAGTTTTTGCTCAGCCAGCGCCGTATTCGGGAAAAAGATGCGGCAGATGAGTGTTGACAGGGTTGTGGCAGAGATAAGACACATCATGGAAAGGTATGGCGCGCGGGAGATATCCTTCTGGGATGATACAATGACCATCAATAAAAATTGGGTGATGGAACTCTGCAATAAAATAGTGTCGGAAAAGATTGACATCACATGGACGTGCTACGGGCATGTAAATACTGTGACGAAAGAAGTTCTTTTGAAAATGAAAAAGGCAGGGTGTTTTAATATTTTTTATGGGTATGAGTCCGGAGACCAGGGGCTTCTTGACTTGATCAGTAAAGGGACAACTTTGGATAAGATACGGCAGGTCAATCAATGGACAAAGGAGGCAGGTATAGAGATAAGGGCATCGTTTATGCTCGGCCTTCCCGGAGAAACCCCTGAGCTTGCAAGAAAGACCATAGATTTTGCAATTGAACTGGAACCTGACTATGCCCAGTTTTCCCTTACAACCCCATATCCGGGAACAAACCTGTGGCAGCAGGCAAAAACCTATGGCGATCTTAAAATAGATTTTTCAGAATACCACGGCTGGAGCGCAGTATTTCTGCCAGATGGATATAAAAACAGAGAAGAACTATCGGCAATGGAGAAAGAGGCAATGAGGCGGTTTTATTTCAGGCCGAGATATATCTTGAGGCAGTTAAAAAAGATAAAGAACATTGTTGACCTTATCCGTTACATAAAGGGTTTCAGGTTTGCGCTGGGGTTTTTAAGATAATCAATATATGGCTCGCATAGCCTTCATACAGGAAATCTGGCATGAATATATCGGCACTATGTCTATTGCAGCATCGCTCAAGGCAAAGGGGCATGTATGCGATGTTTTTATTCCTGATGGCGAAAAAAACCTTGTTCCTTCCATAAGGTCATTTAATCCGGATATCTTGGCGTTTAGCTGTCTTACGGGCGGCCACCGTTGGGCGCTTGAAAAGGCAGGATGGCCAAAGAATGAATTGGGAAAGCCAACGATATTCGGCGGCATACATCCAACATTATTCCCGCAAATTATTGAGCATCCTCATGTTGATATGGTAGCTATCGGCGAAGGAGAAGAAACTCTTGCAGAGATTGCAGATAATATCCATGATACGGGCGGACTTGACTCTGTGAGAGGTATTTGGTTTAAAAAAGACGGGTTGATTAAGAAGAATCCGCCGCGTCCTTTGCTTGCAAACCTTTCAGCCGCTCCTGCGCCTGACCGTTCCATCTACCTCAAATACCCTGTAATAGAGAAGAACCCCTCCAAGCATTTCATGGCAGGCCGCGGATGCCCGTATAACTGCACATTCTGTTACAACGATTCCCTAAAAAAACTTTATAAGGGAAGCAGATTCCTCAGATTAAGGGAATATGGACACCTTTTGGAAGAAATCCTTTATGCTAAAAGGCATTCCAGACTTGAAACCGTAATATTTGATGACGATACATTTACAGCAGACTCCCGCTGGCTGAATGGGTTTCTTGAAATCTACAAGAAGGAGATAGGACTTCCGTATGTATG
>CAZVZI010000335.1:0-2371 GCA_964631455.1 uncultured Thermodesulfobacteriota bacterium
TTTGCAATAATCTCTGCGCTGCCAGCTGCATTCTTATCCACCACCGCCATTGTCGTTATATCGCCGGAGCCAATATCCTCGGCAAGGGCGGTCTCTATAATATCCTGAATGCTGTAAGCTGTCTTAATGTGTTTATTTCCCATTTTTACCTCTCTTTATTCTCTCCAGTCCCTCTTCCAACTTTATCTTCTTCTGTATGAGTTCCTCAACCCTTGTCCTATCTTTTTCAACAACTTCTTTTGGCGCCCTGGCAATAAAATCCGCGCCGGATAATCTTTTTTTCAGGCCGTCAATTTCTTTCTCTATTTTTTCTATGTCCTTGTCAAGCCTTTTTGCTTCCTCATCAAAGTTTATGAGACCTTTGAGCGGCACAAATATTTCTACATTGCCTGCAACGGCAACGGCAGCGTCCTCCGGCCTTGTAAGGTGGGCTGTGCCCGCCTGAATCTTGAGATGCGATACCTTTGCCAATCCCTTGATATATTTTTCGCCGGATGTCAGCAATGCTCCGGCTGCGTCATCAGCGCAAAGACAAATTGCCTCAATCTGCGCCGTAGGAGCCATATTCATTTCGCTGCGGATATTTCTGATAGCCTTTATCACATCCATAATGCTATTCATCTCTTTTTCTGCGGCAGGATAATCTTCTCCTGCTTTTGGAAATGATTGTTGCATTATACTTGCCCCTTGCCCTTTGACCTCCCCCTTTTTTATCCCCCTCTGGAGGGGGATAGGGGGAGGAGACGGCAGCACATCCCAAATTTCTTCTGTAATAAACGGCATTATGGGATGGAGGAGCTTTAAGGAGTCTTTTAAAACTTTAACAAGAACATGCTGGGCCGTCTTTTTTCTATCCTCGCCGTTTTCCCCGCGTAAATCCAATTTTATCAGCTCAACATACCAGTCGCAGAGTTCGTGCCAGATGAAGTGATAAGCGCTGTTCGCCGCATCGTTGAACCTGTAGGATTCGAGCGCAACGGTAATTTCCTTGATGGCTATATTCAATCGTGTCAGGATCCATTTATCGGCGAGAGAATAGGAGGTGGGAGGTGTGAGGTGGGAGGTGGAAACAAAATCTTCCAGATTCATCAGAGTAAATCTTGCCAGATTCCAAATCTTGTTGCAAAAGTTCCGGTATCCTTCAATCCTTTCCTCCGCCAATTTTACATCGCGTCCCTGCGCTGCCATTGCGGCAAGGGTAAACCGGAAGGCGTCCGTGCCGTATTTATCCATGATGATGAGCGGGTCAATAACATTTCCTTTGCTCTTGCTCATCTTCTGGCCTTCGGCGTCACGCACCAGCGCGTGGATATACACATCCCGGAAAGGCACATCATTCATAAATTTCAGTCCCATCATCATCATACGCGCGACCCAGAAAAAGATGATGTCAAAACCGGTAACGAGCGCGGAAGTGGGATAATATCGTTGCAATGCCTTTGTATCTTCCGGCCAGCCCAAAGTTGAAAACGGCCAGAGCGCGGACGAAAACCATGTGTCAAGCACATCATTGTCTCTTGCAATTTCTTTACCCTTGCAAACAGGACACTCTTTTGCTTCGTCCAGTGAAACAAGAGGTGCTGCCCTTACCGTAAAATGTTTTTCACCGTGAAGTTCATAAGTCTCGCCTTTATTGCACTTCAGGCAATACCATGCCGGAATCTGATGTCCCCACCAAAGTTGCCGAGAGATGCACCAGTCCTTGATATTCCGCATCCATTCAAAGTAGGTGTTCTCCCACCCATCTGGAACAATCTTTGTCTTGCCCTGTTCAACCGCCTTCATTGCCTCATCCGCCAGAGGTTTGACCTTCACATACCACTGCGGAGAGAGATAGGGCTCAATCACTGTCCTGCACCGGTAGCACTTGCCTATGGCGTGTTTGTGGTCATCGGACTTTGTGAGGAAGCCCCTCTCTTTCAAAGTGTGGATAACCTTTTCCCGCGCCTTGTGAGCGTGGAGGTCTGAAATCTCCTGCATGACATCGGCGTCCACATCAGAGATGTTCGGTTTGATGTGCGACCGCTCATTGAATATGGCGATGCGCTTGAGGCCGTGCCTGTTTCCAGCTTCAAAATCATTAAAATCATGGGCAGGCGTTATCTTTACTGCGCCAGTGCCGAATTCAAGGTCAACAAGGATTGAATCGGCGATAACAGGAATTCTGCGATTTGTAAGTGGCAGCAAAACCTCTTTGCCGATAAATTTATTATATCGCTCATCATCAGGATGCACGGCAACCGCGGTATCGCCAAGCATTGTTTCAGGCCGCGTGGTGGCAACAGTCAAAAACTCTTTTGGATTATCCGCAAGCGGATAACGGATATGATACAGCTTGCCCGCAACTTCTTCATGTTCAACCTCAATATCC
>CAZVZI010000336.1:0-2348 GCA_964631455.1 uncultured Thermodesulfobacteriota bacterium
GCAGCGCCTATGCCCTTGAAAAAACAGACTGGGTGTTTCCATCCTTCAGGGAGATGGGCGTGTATATTACGCTCGGCTATCCAATCTGGATGCTGTTTCAATACTGGACAGGGGATGAAAGGGGCATGAAAACGCCTGACAATTTGAACATATTTCCAGTCTCCGTTCCTGTAGGCACGCATCCGCCACATGCTGTTGGCGCAGCCTTTGCTGCAAAGATAAAAGGACATAAGACTGCTGCATTGTCATACTTCGGCGACGGCGGCTCATCCAAGGGCGATTTTCACGAAAGCCTTAATATCGCAGGCGTGTATAGGCTTCCTGTGGCATTTATATGCCAGAATAATCAGTGGGCAATATCAGTGCCGCGGGAAAGGCAAACCGCGGCAAAGACCATCGCGCAAAAGGCGTACTCTTACGGCTTTGAGGGGATTCAGGTTGACGGCAATGACATCTTTGCAGTTTATAAGGCCACTAAGGATGCGCTGGCAAAGGCACGCACGGGAGGCGGGCCGACTTTGATAGAATGTTTCACCTACCGCATGGGCGACCACACCACAGCAGATGACGCTTCGCGCTATCGCTCAAAAGAGGATGTGGAGAAGTGGAAGGCGCGGGACCCGCTTTTGAGATTGAAATTGTATATGGAAAGAAAAAAGCTGTGGACTCAAGCGTATGAAGATGAGGTAAAAAAGAGGGCTACGGAATTTGTGGACAGCGAGATAAAAAAACATGAGTCTGCGGCAATGCCTGAGCCCAGGGATATAATAAATTTTACCTACAGCGCATTGACGCAGAGACAGAAGAAGGAATTGGGACAATGGCAAGAATAAACATGGTTCAGGCAATAAATCTTGCCTTACGGCAGGAGATGGAGCGGGACAAAGATGTCGTCCTTATCGGAGAAGATGTGGGCAAGGACGGCGGAGTTTTCCGAATATCAGAGGGCCTTATGGAAAAGTTTCCCAATCAGGTCTTTGACACGCCGCTCGCCGAATCAGGCATCGCAGGGGTTGCCGTTGGCATGGCGGCATACGGCCTCAAGCCCGTTGCAGAGATACAATTTATGGGATTTATTTATGCGTGCGTTGAGCAGATATTTTCCCATGCCTCAAGAATCCGCTCGCGCTCGCGCGGGCGCTACACATGCCCGCTCGTGATACGAACGCCTTACGGCCTCGGCATCAAACCTCCCGAGCTTCATTCGGAATCTACAGAAGCGCTTTTCTGCCACATGCCCGGAATCAAAGTCGTTGTGCCGAGTTCGCCGTATAATGCAAAGGGGCTTTTAATATCCGCCATACGCGATCCTGATCCGGTTGTCTTTCTTGAACCCACAAGATTATACCGGCTCATCAAAGAAGAAGTGCCTGAAAATGATTATACGGTTCCGCTCGGCAAGGCGCGGATTGTTCAAGAGGGGAAAGGCATTACCATTCTTGCATGGGGAAGCATGCTGCATAGAGTTTTGGAAAGCATAGAAGGTTTTGACGCAGAGGTGATTGACCTTATGACCTTACGGCCTTACGATGAAGAAACGATTGTAAACTCCGTGAAAAAAACCGGCAGGGTTGTCATCGTCCACGAGGCAACGAGAAACTGCGGATTTGGTGCGGAACTCTCCGCCTTCATCGCGGAAGATGCAATGCTTTTCCTCAAATCGCCGATAATCCGCGTAACCGGCCTTGACGCAGTAATCCCCATGGCAAGGCTTGAGGATTATTATGCGCCTTCAAAAGAAAAGATTGTGAAGGCGCTCAAGAAGGTGATGGAGTATTAAAAACCCCTACTTCCCCTTCATAAACATACTTATCAAATCAATGGGTAGCGGAAATATAATGGTTGAATTTTTCTCTGTAGCGATCTCTGTCAATGTCTGAAGATAGCGAAGCTGCAAGGCCGTTGGGTTCTGGCTCACCAGATTTGCGGCATCGAGTATCTTCTGTGCGGCATTGAATTCACCCTCTGCATGCAGAAGCTTTGCCCTCTTTTCACGCTCCGCCTCTGCCTGTTTTGCCATTGCCCGCTTCATCTCATCCGGCAGGTCTATTCCCTTCAACTCTACCAGACTAACCTTAATGCCCCACGGCTCTGTCTGTCTGTCCAGAATCTCCTGCAACTGTTTGTTTATCTTTTCCCTTGCCGAAAGGAGCTCGTCCATCTCTCCCTGGCCGCATACGCTTCGCAAGGTTGTCTGGGCAAGCTGGCTTGTGGCATAGAGATAATTTTCAACAGCAATAATCGCCTTTTCAGGAGCCATAACCCTGAAGTATATGACTGCATTCACCTTGATGGTAACATTGTCCCGCGTAATAACATCCTGCGGAGGGACATCCAATGTGACCGTT
>CAZVZI010000337.1:0-2340 GCA_964631455.1 uncultured Thermodesulfobacteriota bacterium
TCAGCAAACTTATCAGAGCAAAAAAAACCAATAACTGTCTCAATGTTTACCCCTGCTGCTTCTGCGAATCAAAACTTAATCTCCTTTGCGATATTTGTCAAGGAGAATTTACAGGGGGAATTTGCAACAGTGGGTTCACCTTTTTTTCTTGACAACTGGATAGCAGATATTTTATGGTGTGCAGCACTGTTTACTGATTTATTGTCCCCGGAGGTAATTGATAATGCTCTTATCTTATCTTCCTGTCCTCATAATCGTCGGTTTTGTCGCCTTTCTTGTCACCACCGTCTTTTTTATAAACAGCCTATTAAGCCCAAGAAATCCTTATAAAGATAAACTTTCCCCGTGGGAATGCGGTATGGAGCCTATTGGCAGCGATGCCGATACAGGCCATTTCAAGGTGCACTTCTTTATTATAGCAATCCTGTTTATAGTGTTTGATGCAGAAACTTTGTTTTTGTTTCCGTGGGCAGTTGTGCTTAAACAGCTCGGAATGGTTGCATTTGTAGAGATGTTTATATTCATAGCCATATTAGTGGTTGGGCTTATATACGCGTGGGCAAAGGGGGCGCTGGAATGGGTATAGTAAAAAATGAATTGGAAGGGGTTGTGCAGTTCACCACCCTCGAAGACATTATCAATGTCACAGGGAAGACCGTCGCCACAATAGCCAAAGCCACAAAGATGGATACGGTGGTGGACGGTGTTGTCAGCTGGGGGAGAAGGTCGGCGCTGTGGCCCATGACATTTGGCCTTGCGTGCTGCGCCATAGAGATGATTGCGGCAGGCTGCGCGCGTTATGATACTGACAGGTTCGGCATTATCTTCAGGCCGTCCCCGAGACAAAGCGATGTGATGGTGATCGCAGGCACCATGACAAAAAAGATTGCGCCTGCCGTTAAGAGACTCTACGATCAGATGGCGGAGCCGCGCTGGGTTATTGCCCAGGGAGGCTGCGCATCGGCAGGCGGCCCTTACAATACATATTCCGTTGTTCAGGGCACGGACCTTGTCATACCTGTGGATGTTTATATCCCTGGCTGCCCGCCAAGGCCGGAAGCCCTTTTATACGGATTTTTGCAGTTGCAAGAAAAGATTAAAAGAGAGATGCCTTCGGTATTTGCAAGATATGAGGGAAAATAAAGACCGTGAACCGTGAAAAGATTTTTTACACGGACAACGGACACGGACAACGGTAGTTAAATATGACAATCGGCCCCGATTCAATCTTGGTAAAAAACATAAAAGAAAGGTTCGGCTCATCTGTTCTGGATACCATTATATTCAGGGGAGAGGCAACCCATTTAATCAAGAAAGACGGCTTACTGGAAATATGCAGATTTTTAAAAAATGACTCTGAATTTCAATTTAATTTCCTTTCAGATATCGCAGGGATTGATTGTTTTCCACAAAACCCCAGATTTGAAATTGCATACCACCTGTATTCTATTTCCAAAAAACATCGGATCAGATTAAAGATTAAGATAGAAGACGGCGAGACAGTCCCCTCCGTTACTTCAATCTGGAAGACTGCGGATTGGGCGGAGCGCGAGGCTTATGATATGTTCGGGATTGTATTTGAAGGCCATCCCAACCTCAAGAGGATATATATGCCGGACGACTGGGAAGGCTTTCCTTTGCGTAAAGATTATCCGTTAAAAGGATATAAAGACCGGTATAATCCGTATGGGGAAGAAAAATAAGGATCGTTGACCGTGTCCGTTTACCGTGACCGTGAAATACAATTACGGACACGGAATACGGTCACGGATAATGGCAGTTTATGTCCAACACCGAAGAAATATTAACTAAAGAGATAACATTAAGCATGGGTCCTCAGCACCCTTCCACGCACGGCGTGCTGCACATGCTTCTTGATATAAGGGGCGAAAAGATTCTTAAGGCCACCCCTGATATAGGATACCTGCACCGTGGCACCGAGAAGATTGCCGAAAACCTTCTTTATCATCAATTTGTCCCTTATACGGACAGACTCGATTATATGTCAGGCATGAGCAATAACCTTGCCTATGTGCTGGCTGTTGAAAAGTTGTTAGATATAGAGGTGACTGAGCGGGCAAAACACATAAGGGTAATAGCAGCGGAGCTTTCAAGGATTGCGGGCCATCTCCTCTGTGTAGGCGCATGGGCGCTTGACCTTGGGGCAATGACAGTCCTTCTCTACACATTCAGGGAAAGGGAGATGGTACTCGACTTATTTGAGATGCTCTGCGGCGCCAGAATGACACATAATTATCTGCGAATCGGCGGTGTAAGATATGACATGCAGCCTTTGTTTAAGGAAAAGTGTATGGATTTTGTGAACCTTTTTCCCCAAAA
>CAZVZI010000338.1:0-2328 GCA_964631455.1 uncultured Thermodesulfobacteriota bacterium
TCCCCTTCTTTCTTTACCTCAACAATCTTATGCCCTTCTTCCTTTATGCTCTTGGGAACATTCTGGATCGGCTCTCCGTCATCAAGCACAATTTCCAGCACCTGGCCGGCATCCATGGTTTCAAGCTTGAGTTTTGTCTTTACAAAGTTGATAGGACACAAAACACCCCTTAAATCCAATGATTCATCTGTCTTTATATCTGCCATGTTTACGCCTTCCTGCCAAGGGGTTCGCCGCTCTTGAACACCGTCTCCATAAACTTCATATAGCTGTCCAGGCCTACCCGGTCTATAGTCTTGCCTATACGTTCGCCCCTCTTGCCGTTTATCTTATACCACTCAAGCGTCTTTTCTATAACCTCAGTCACCTTCTCGTCAGGGATAAATACAGCCACATCATTGGCCTCTCTTGGGTGTCTGCCGTGCCTTCCGCCAATCCTTACAAAATGACCGTACCGTTTTGCCTGCCATGATTCTGTTGGACAAGCCCTGATGCAGTCGCCGCACCAGATGCACTTAAGCGGGTCGTATATGGGCTTTCCTGTTTCAGGATGAGACTTGATTGCGTCTTCCTTGCAAGCCTTGCTGCATATTGTGCAGCCTGTGCATGTGTCCTCATCCCATACAGGCTCTACAACACCCTGAAAGCCGAGGTCCATCTCCTTTGTCCTTGCGCAGTCAATAGGGCAGCCGGAGAACGATGTTTTAAATTTATGATAGCACGGCGTTCCAAAGTATTTCTCATCCACCATCCTTGCCATCTTCTGCGTATCTGTAAGGCCGTTCGGGTTATATTCACAGCCTCCGCACGCAGTAGGCACCCTTACGCGAGGCCCGCATGACGCCACCTTCTGGCCTATTTTTTCAAGGTCTCTGACCATATTGTCAAAGTCCTTGTAATCAACATAAAGTATTTCAAGCGACTGCCTGAAACTCAGATGAACCACGCTTTTTTTGCTGTATTTATCCGCTATCTTTGAAATCTCAATCAGTTTTTTTGTGTCAATTCTGCCGCCGGGGCATCTGAGCCTGACAGTAAACTGGTCCTTTTGACGTTGTTTTATAAAGCCGCCGGATTTGAGGTCATTGAAATCCACCTTCACTTCCTGACCGTCTTTTTTAACAGCGACACGGGTTACCTTATCCTCTATAAACTTGTCAACCATTCTTGAGCCTCCATAAACGAATTACGAATTGCGAATTAAAAAACTAAAATCCTTTGACTTTTTCCATAATACTACATTGCAAAAATATTTTCCAATCAAATGTTTTTCTGTTTTATCCTTCTTCTTTTTGTGCTTTTTATCTTCTTATATTTTGCCGGACTCTCAAAAAGCGTTGGAGTCTTCAATTGTGCGTTCTCTGCTGTTTTGGAGTAAGCAGCGTAATTGAATTTTCCGTTTTCGATTTTTTGGCTTGAATACTTTTTTATTCTTTGGTTTGCAAGTTTTACATACTCCGGTTCTATGTCATACCCGATATAATGCCTTCCATCTTTCAAAGCAGCAAGACAAGCGGTTCCACTGCCGCAAAATGGGTCTAATACAACATCTCCATTGAAAGTATATAGCTGGATAAGTCGGTGAGGTAGTTCCTCTGGAAATGGGGCGGGGTGCCCAATACTGCGGGCTGAGACTGCGGGAAATGTCCAAACACTTTTTGTCCATTCAAGGAAGTCTTCTTTAGCTATTGTATCTTTTTTATTTCCTCGTTTTCTGGAAAAAGATTCTTTTGAAAAGACTAAAATATATTCGTGAATGTCCCGCAATACCGGATTTGCCGCAGATAGCCAGCTTCCCCATGCCGTTGAAGGACTGGCACTCGAAGCTTTGTTCCAGATGACTTCGCCGCGCATGAAATAACCGATTTCAAGCATGTCCTCTATTATATAGCTGTGAAGCGGTATATATGGTTTCCTGCCGAGATTGGCAACATTTATACAGGCCCTTCCGCCTGTAACCAGTTTTTTGTAAGTCTCCTTGAAAACCGCTTTTAGTAATGTTCTGTATTCATCAAGGGAAAGGTCTTTGTCGTACTCTTTTTTTACATTATACGGTGGTGAAGTGACCATTAAATGGACGCTGTAATCAGGAATATCATCCATCACCTGACTTGATTTGCAATATATTTGGTCCAGACTTCCGGCGGGTATATGATTTTCAATGAAATTAACCTTCTCAGGTGGTTTTTTGTCAGCATACAATCTGCTGTCGTAAAACTCCGATGAATCATGATTGATTCGCCCCGAAGTCCCAAAAGAGCTTGTTTTTGTTCCGTTGCGTTTATATTTTAACTCTTTCATATTTCACTATCCCTTGATGAGTTTTAA
>CAZVZI010000339.1:0-2327 GCA_964631455.1 uncultured Thermodesulfobacteriota bacterium
CTCCCTGATTGCGGCATGGGTGACAAAATCAAGGTCGCTGGAAAGGTATTTATTTTTTGTGTAAATGGAGACACAAGCTCCGCCAACGAGAACTGCATCAATACCATTTTCATTAAGCTTTTCTGAGACAATCGCTGCCAGTTCCCTGATGTCAATATGTTCCCAGTCAATCTTCATAACGGCTTACCTGCTCTCCTGGGCCTTGTCCGTTTTCTGTAATAGGCTTCCTTCTCTTTTTCAGGGATAAACTCGTATGCCTTAGTGAGAAATGCCTGTAATTCCTTTAAGAACGGGTATCTTGGATTGAGTGAATATATCCGCCCCTTCCCGATGAGGCGACTTGCAACAATCCCGCCGTTTTCCAGTCTTCTGAGCTGCTGTTGTATCCTGTTTACCGGCGCATTGAATGTCTTTGCAATGCCAAGAGCATATCCTTCGCCGTATACAAGGAGGGTAAAAAGAATTTTTTCTATTGTACTGTTGCCAAAAAGTGCTTCAAGCATATTTCACCATTTACCATAAGATATGGTTTTATTACCAAGTTAAATGGTATTAGATTCTTACTGCAATGTCAATATAAATTCCAAAGAATGTGAAAAGCAGATTAAATATTGAATCGTTGTAAGTATAGGTCGGAAGGTTTTTTATGGACTGGAATTTCTATATTCTGAATTCTTTAGTTCTGTTTATAAAACTTTCACCTGCAATATATCTTTGCCTTCACCGTCATGCCTGATTTCAATAACCCATTCGGTTCTTGTATGCCTACTTTTACCCTGAATGTCCTTATATCAGACCTTCCCCGCGTTACATCCCTCTGTGTGGCGAATTCGCCTTCTCTTCCGATTTCAATAACCTCGCCGTTGAATTCTTTATCCGGCAGGGCCGACGCTGTTATCACTGCTTTGTTGCCAAGCCGTATCTCTCCTACTGTTGTTTCCTCAATATCAACCCTTGCCCAGATGTTTTTAAAATCATGGATAGTGTAGATAGACGCGCCGGAGTTTATTACTTCTCCTGTTTCAAACGCCTTGTATACAATAACGCCGTCTATGGGCGAGATTATTTCTGTATCCTTAAGCTGTGTCTCCAATACATTCAGCCCTGCCTGCGATTCCTGCATCTTTGCCTTTGCAGAAGATACCTGTGCTTCGGATGCCTTGATATTGGATATAGAAGTTTTCAATTTTGCATCAGCCGCCCTTTTGCGAGCCATTGCAGAATCAAGCTGTGCGTAATTGGCATCATAGTTTGTCTTTGCAGAGTCCATTTCCCTTTCTGATATCAAGCCGTCTTTAAAAAGCCGGCTAACCCTCTGAAGATTTTTTTTGGCATCTTCCGCCAAGGCATTCATACGGGAAACCTCTGCCTCTGCTGCCTGAGCCTCTGCCTTAACAGCATCCACCTCAAGTATTGTGTTTTCTAAATTAGCCTCGCTTATCTTAAGGGAGGAAGCGGCTGTTTGAAGAGCTTTCTTGCCTTGTTCAACCTTGGCCTTGAGCTCCTTATCATCCAATCGTATGGCTAATGTGCCTGCTTTTATCTCATCTCCCTCTTTACAGCAGAGCCAGTCTATTCTGCCTGCAATCTTGGGGCTTAGCCCCACCTCAGTGGCCTCTATAAGCCCGGTAGTTTCAATGCAGTCCGAAGGTTTTTCGGGTTTTTTAAGTTTAAGATAAACAAACAACACGGCGATAATGATTATAAGAATGGAAATAATCAATGCGATCTTTTTCACCTAAGCACCTCGGATAAATAATTACCAGGAAGAAAGCAAGAAGCTATTTGGAAGGTTGTTCTTCAACCTTTGAGTAAAAATAATAGCTGACAACCAGTATCAATACAATGATGGCGTGAACCCCTAATTATAATACTCCGTCCCACCATTCTGCTTCGCCCATAGATAGCTTCATCTGCACGAGCAATAATCCCCTGATGCTTGCTATAATCCCTATGAAGAGAAATGGATTGAGCGAAAAAGTATGGCGGGTAAGCTGCCGCAGCACTTGTCTGAAGAGCTCCATGATTATGAGGACAAACATGAGGTCGCTGATAATATGGGATATGGAGTGCTGTGAGTAATATATAAAGTCCGAGGCAGCCTCTATTACTAAGGCTACGGCGACGCCGATAATGCCGGCGGCAACCAGAACGAGGATGATATCATCAATATAAACAAGCCAGCGGCTAATACGGTCAATGCCTCGGCTCTCCTTTGTAGGCTCAGCTTGCTTGTTCTTTTCCATGTAGCCCTCCTATTTTCTTGAGGAATTCGTGCTGTATGGTTATTGAAATCTTTTGACAGGATTATAACAGATTGTTTGTGT
>CAZVZI010000340.1:0-1589 GCA_964631455.1 uncultured Thermodesulfobacteriota bacterium
CTGCTAAACCTTCTGAAACCGGATGTGGCCATAATTTTCACGCCTTCAAGTATATTATCAAGAAGCAGATTCATCCCAAGATTATCGCTGCTCATATGGCCGGCTATAACAACATTCAGATGATGCTTTTCCGCTTCTTTCCTATGGTCTTCGCTTATGTGCATGCCGACAACAGTGCCAATGCCTGCATTCGACAGTTTTTCAAAAACATTTTTGCTTCCGCCTGTCCCGCCTGTCATATCTACAAATACCTTCCCAGCCTTCCTCTTTTCCGAGCCGACAAAGACCTTGGGCCCAGCCTTTTCATTCATGGCGTCTTTGTATTCCGGTATCTCTTTCAGAATATCAATTATATCGGAAACCGTGCCGGGTTTTTTATCGTCAAAAATCTTTTGCAGATAATCGGTGACTGCATTGTCGAAAGGGGTATGGATGCACATAAAAGGAATATCCAAAAGCCTTGCAGCGTCTATTGCCCTTGTGTGATTGGCGGGAGAGATTCTTCTTTCAACCTCGCTTATCCGTTCTGCCATAAGGTCTTCGGCCACATTGATGGGAACGCCGTATTTGAGCAGGATGCCTGACTGCATATCCATAACTTCATAGAGCGCAGCCATTGCCCTGCCTTCGGGATGGTGCGAAATGATAAGGTCAATGGGCTTGCCTCCGCCTAATGCGGAGTTTCTCAGCCTGTCGGCAAGCAGAACCTCGCCCACTTCCATGTCAATGCCGACCAGAACGGCTTTTATATCCCTGTCAGGCTCGCCGTATAATATACGGGTATCGGCATAAGGATTTGTGAGCCTTTCTTTATCAAAATCTTTTTTCTTGTCTTGCTTTAGCTCATCAAAATCCTTCTTCACCCTTTTAAGCTCAGCCTCAACTTCAGCCTTGCCTCTGGGGTCAAGCTCGATGCCGCGCTCTACCGCCGAGTTATAAATGTCTTTTATCTTCATTTTGCCTCTCAAGCGCCCAAAATCTCTTTAACCACTTCATTTACCAGCTTGCCGTCCGCCTTTCCAGACAGCCTTGGCATAACCTCTTTCATAACTCTGCCCATATCCTTCACACCAGAGGCATGGAGATTATTTACTACATCGCTGACAACAGCCTTTATCTCATCTCGTGAAAGCTGCGGAGGAAGGAAGGACTGGAGTATTTTTAATTCAGCCTCTTCTTTGTCCACCAAATCCTGCCTCCCGCCGTTTTTAAACTGCTCTACGGAATCGAGGCACTGTTTTACCATAGTCTTGATGACAGCAATAACTTCCTCATCGTTCAAACCCTCTGCCCGTTTGATGAGGGCTATCTCTTTGTTTTTAACCTGAGCCAGAATATTACGAAGCACGCCGAGCCTCATCTTATCCTGAGCCTTGGCTGCTTCGTTCATCTGCTTGACCAAATTTTCTCGTAGAGACATTTATAACCTCGTAGTAAAGCCAGCGGTCAAGAGCCAGAAGTTTTTTACCCCTGGCTCTTGACTGTTTTTAATACTCTCTCTTCCTTGTTTTTTTCATTGCCCTTTTCCTTGCTGCAATGGCCTTCTTCTTCTTCTTTACGCTCGGTTTATCGTAATGCTCACGCTTTTT
>CAZVZI010000340.1:1599-2324 GCA_964631455.1 uncultured Thermodesulfobacteriota bacterium
ATTGTTTTTTAAATCTCTTCAAGGCGCTCTCAAAGGATTCGCCTTCCTTTATCCTTATGCCCGGCATTCTGTGCTCACCCCCTTCGCTTTAATAGAGTCATAGAGTCAAGGGGTCAGAGAGTCAGAGTTAAAAACCTTTGGTTGTGCTATTGTTACTTTGACTCTTTGACTCTATGACTCTTTGACCCTGTTCTTATGTTCCCTTCTTCAATTCAATCAGCACTAATTTCACGACAGCCTTCAGTGTCTCAAAAACACCGACTCCTGTGGCGGCAACAGCCTCAAAATCAGGGGCGCCGTTAATATTCAAAACTTTTTTTAGCTCCGGCACAGGCGCCACATTTGTAAGATCTCTTTTATTATACTGAATAACACATGGTATGGCCGCAAGGTCGTAGCCCTGCTCTTTTAAATTCACCTTCATATTCTCAAAACTTTCTATATTTGCGTCCATCCTTTCTATCTGAGAATCTGCGACAAAAACAATGCCGTCCACGCCCTTTAAAATAAGCTTTCTTGACGCATCATAGAATATCTGGCCTGGAACGGTATAAAGATGAAACCTTGTTTTAAAACCCTTAATGTCTCCAAGGGAAAGGGGGAGAAAATCAAAGAAGAGCGTCCTCTCCGTCTCAGTTGCAAGAGATATCATCTTGCCTCTATGCTCCGGATTGGTTTTTTTGAAAATAAACCCATTGGAAAACTTATTTCAGAGCTACCGAGTT
>CAZVZI010000341.1:0-2324 GCA_964631455.1 uncultured Thermodesulfobacteriota bacterium
ATAAAACATCTGTTTTTCATTTTTACCCTCACTCTTGTTCTTGCCTCTCCTGTATGGAGCGTTGATTTAAACTGTCCGGGCGGGAAGTGGGTGCTTGCAAGCGCAAGCCATCCAGTGGATTATAGTCAATTTGTGCCTTATCCGTGCTCAGCAGGGTGTGGTAAGTATAGTTGCGAGACAAAAACCGTTTATTCTGGAGAAATTAGATATAATTATACTTGCTATTTTTGGTCTCCTTGTATGTATTGTAATTGTTTTTGTAATCAATGGGTTGATACTTACGAATGGAAATGTCCATGCACTGCGGGACAGTCGCAAGCCTGCCCTTATTCTGGACCCGCGGGCACTGAAGACATCGGGGCCTGCCACGCCGGAATCCAGACCTGTCAAGGCGGATACTGGGCCTCGTGTCAAGGCGAAGTCCTGCCCCAGACCGAAATCTGCGAAGACGGCATAGACAATAACTGCAACGGACAAATAGACGAGGGGTGCGGGATAAAACTACCAATAATAGCCTATCAGTGTGAAGAAAGGTTTAAGACAACCCCACCAAAATATGACAAGACAGAGAATACTATCTGCACTTCTGGCTGTGCCCTTGCAGATGTTACAATGGTTTTGAACTACTACCTAAATAAGGCAGGCCTCCCTATGGTGGATATGGAAAAGCTTAATGAGTGGTTGAATTTGAATAAGGGGTATGACAATAATGGCGGCGTAAAATGGGCGAGTATAGAGAATTATCCCGATGTAGCACTCGCCCTTACCAAATTGTCTAACAAGGAAGATACTGCTCTCTTGGATAACGAATTAAATAATGACAACCCAGTAATCTTAAAGGTTTCTAATCCTAAAACCGGCAAGAATCATTTTGTTATCGCAGTGGGTAAAAATGGAGAAACATGGGATATCATTGATCCAGGCTATCAGCCACAGGAAACAACATTAGCTGAAAGATATGGTAATCATTTTACTGGGATTCGGATATATAGACTTTCCAAATAGAACTCTCATAGGTATGAAAGGAGGTGAGGTAATATGCCTAAAAAGACAAAATTCATCTTAAACTTTTTTTTAGCGAATATCCTTTTTGTAGTAACAATATACGATGCCCCGTTAACTTATGCCCGTGATGTAAGTTCAATAGAAATACATGCAAATTCAGGGGCATCGTTACAGATTCATCTTTTGCTAATAGACCCCTATGGAAATAAAACAGGATTAGACCCTTCAACTAATATTGAAGTCGATCAAATTCCAGATTCCGGGCATGATACTGAAGACCTTCCCGGTCTGTTACCAACAAGCATAATAGTAGTTGGAAGACCTAAAAGTGGAACATACAACCTCAATGTAATTGGAGTGGCACTAGCAGAATATACAGTTGAGTTCTCACTTACCGGCAGCTCAGGAAATACACATGTATCTGTTTTAAAAGGTATAACCGACAATGAAGTTATCTCCACCTACATAATCACCTATGACCCCGCCTCTGGTGTTACCCCGAGAGTGGAGAGGGTGGTAACCATAGAAGATGCAAAAAAAGATGTTAATATCGCCTTTGACCTTGGTTTAATAGACAACCCAGGCATTAAACAAAGCCTTCTTTCAAAGCTGGACGCTATAGAAAAGGCAACCAACGAAGGACAAAAACCAACAGCAATAAACCAATTAAATACCTTTATAAACGAAGTCAATGCACAGAAAGGCAAACACATAAAAGATGATGCAGCGAAGATACTTTTAGAAGATGCGCAGTATATTATGGACAATCTTTAATTGGGAGGAAAGGGTAACATTCTGCCAGCTTGGTATAATTAGGGTATAATTAGGGTATAATTAGGGACACATCCCATTTGAAATAATTAAGGAGGGACGCTTCTCGTATTTTGGGCATGAACGGGGTCAAGTCTTTAAATATCACTTTTTCCTCCCTTCCCGATTTTTACTTCTTGACAAATAGTGATACCGCATATAGTATTATGTTGTGCGTAAAACGATAAGGATTGTCCTTGATACGAATATACTCTATGCGGGACTTTATTCATCGAAAGGGGCTTCTTTTAAGGTTTTGCAGGCGATAGAAAAAGATAGGCTTAAAATGGTGATATCCACTACCTTGTTTTTTGAGTATGAGGATGTCCTCAAGAGGTATAAATCCGTTCTGGGCTTATCAGACGGAGAAATTGACAAGTTGCTGGACTATTTCTGCCTGAAGAGCGAACATCAAAAGATATATTTCTTGTGGCGTCCTCAACTACCCGATCCCAAAGATGATCACATATTAGAATTGGCTGTTGCCTCTGGAACAAGTATTATCGTGA
>CAZVZI010000342.1:0-2286 GCA_964631455.1 uncultured Thermodesulfobacteriota bacterium
AGGAACGGTTGCTGCTATTGTAAATGTTGCCCACGAGCTTTCGTTTAAGGCGTTTACTACAACAATCGCCAGTCCTGCCAGGGCTGTAATAATTATAAAAAGTATGGCAAAGCCCGTAGCAAGCCCCGCGGTAAAGCTTATGTGTTTTTTTGCCAGCCGGGTCAGGGATTGGCCCTTCATCCTTACGGAAGCAAAAAGGATAACCAGATCATGTACTGCTCCGCCAAGCACAGACCCGATCAGTATCCAGAGAAAGCCCGGAAGAAATCCGAACTGTGCCGCTAAGACAGGCCCTACAAGAGGTCCTGCTCCGGATATAGCCGCGAAATGATGGCCGAAAAGAACATATTTGTTTGTAGGATGATAGTCTTTTCCGTCGCGCAGGATGTGCGCTGGGGTTTTACGGTTGGCATCAAAGACAAGGACTTTTGTGATAATAAATTTAGCGTAAAACCTGTATGCCAGAGCGAAAATAAGCAAGCTTGTTATTAAAAATGTTAAGGCATGCATATATTATATATATAAACAAATGGCGATAATAAGTCAATAAGAAATCTTCGGAATGAGGCTACGAATGGATGGCTTTAAAGCTCATAGTAATTCCTTCCTTGAGGTATTGTAAATATTTCTTCAATTCTTATTACTGACTCTTTATTGTTCAAGCTGCCTTGGAAAATTAGTAAGCATTATCGGGCCGTCCTGCCCGACAGCAACAGTGTCCTCATCACGCACTCCCCACATTCCGGTGTACAGCCCGCAGTTGCCTATGGCAATCACCGTGCCTGCTGCAAGCGGGCCCGGGCCTTTCTCTCCATGGAAGAATGCATGGCCCGCAGGCAGCGCGGCGACTCTTCAAACTCAAGGCCGATGCCGTGGATAGGCGGGCCGAAGATATGGTCTTTGTGACCTGCTTTTTTAAAGATGTCATGCATCGTCTGCTCAAGGACATCCATGCCGACTCCCTGCCTGACTTTTCCAATCGTTTCTTCAAGCGCCTGGACATAAAGATCATATGCGGATTTCTGCTCTTTTGTCGGCTTGCCCACGCACACGGTTCTGCACAGGTCGGATGAGTAGCCGTTCACCACGGGATGCACATCAATCATCACAAGATCACCTTTTTCAAGAATTCTCTGCGTAGGAAGTCCGTGAGCAATATTGGTGCGCAGCCCCGATGAGACATAGGTGCGGTAAAAGTCATCGGCGCCTGCCTGCCGCATTGCATATTCAGCCTCTGCGGCAATCTGACTTTCAGTCAGGCCAGGCTTAATCGAAGCAATCGCCGCTTTCATTCCGACCTCGGCAACTTTACCGGACTGTTTCATGAGTTCAATCTCTTCGTTATCTTTAACCAGACGAAGCTCCGACATAAGCGGTGTACAGTCTTTTGGCTCTACGCCTTCGGGTTTTGCGTGCGGGTGCGTAAACATGCCCATGCGGGGCGCAGGCAGAAACGCATATTCAAGACCAACCACGCCCTTGGTTATGCCGAAGTCTTTAAAATAATGGGCAACAGAGTGGATCAGGCCCACTTCGTCCTCAAATCCCACGATATGGTCAAAATGGGCAAGGTGGGTTACATCCTCAATATCGGTTTGGGGTACGCCCATGGCAACCTTGAGTTCCCTGGTTATCATAGCGTAGGCACAAAGCCTGCCATCGCCGGTGAGATAACGCATATTGGCTGGTTTCACGAGGATAAGCACATCAATGCCTGAGGCCTGCATCAATTTTCCGCATCGTTGTAAGCGTTCTTGATAGGTTTTTTTATTCATGGTTTAACCTCTTTATAAAATGATTTTTTTAATGCTCATACTTGTTTACATCAGCTTCTTCAGCTTCATGGTTATGCCCATGAGGAGATTTGCTGGCTGCTTCATATATCCCTTCAACATAATGCATAAATGTCACATATGCCTCAACATAATGTCTGCCTGCCGCAACATCATCCTTATTATAATTCTTTGTTGTCATAACCTTTTTAAAGCGCTCGTGAAGTCCTTCGTGAACGGCATCATTTAAAAGCTTTAACACGGGCGCTATTTTGCCGTCTGCAATAGCATTATCCGCTGCAGGAATTGCAGGGCCAAGGTCTTGCCCGGCAGGTTTCAATCCTGTGTAAGGTTCCCCTTCTCCAGCCCGGTGAACGCGCACAAGTGTTTCCAAAAAATACATATCAGCAAGCTCCTGCGCATCCTTGCCCTTTGACCGCACAGCAAGCGTTTTACTAAATATATCCCGCACCTCAGCTTCATCATCCTTTTTTACCCACTTGAGCACAGGAGT
>CAZVZI010000343.1:0-2283 GCA_964631455.1 uncultured Thermodesulfobacteriota bacterium
CCTGCCTTTAAAAAGAAAAGGCCTGATGTGACCGAGGAAAATATCCAGGCAAGGATAAGGGGGAATACCCTTATGGCAATTTCCAATAAATTCGGCTGGCTTGTGCTTACAACCGGCAACAAGAGCGAGATGAGCGTAGGCTACGCAACCCTCTATGGAGACATGGCAGGAGGTTTTGCCGTTATAAAAGATGTGCCTAAGACGCTTGTATATAAATTGGCTGAATATGTAAATAAAGTCAAAACTAATGTATTAATACCGGTGAGGGTTTTGACAAAGGCGCCTACTGCCGAATTGAAACCTAATCAGACAGACCAAGACACGCTTCCGCCGTATGATATTTTGGACGGCATATTAAAGGCGTATGTGGAAGATGACAAGGGTTTTGAAGAAATTTCAGATATGGGTTTTAATAAAGCTATAATCAAAAAGGTTATAAGAATGGTTGACGCGTCAGAGTATAAACGCCGCCAATCGCCGCCCGGCGTAAAGATTACGCCAAGGGCGCTGGGCAAAGATAGAAGGATGCCTATAACGAACAGATACGAAAGCTATTAAATTTACAAAAACAGGTTAAGGTTAAGCACTTTCTCAACCTTGGCCTTAACCTATATTAACTTACTACCTTCGCTATAAGCCCCTGCACCTGACTTTTAGGCACGGCTCCGACTACCTGATCCACTACTTCGCCTTTTTTAAACAATATAAGAGTGGGAATGCCTCTGACGCCATATTTGCCCGGCGTAGACGGGTTTTCATCCACGTTCATCTTTGCCACCTTGAGTTTGCCGCTGTAAGTCTCCGCCATCTCCTCAACAATCGGGGCAATAGCCCTGCACGGGGCGCACCATGTAGCCCAAAAGTCCACAAGCACAGGGGTATCGGACTTCAGCACCTCCAGCTCAAATGATTTATCGCTGACATTTAAAACCTTTTCAGACATATATTGTCTCCTTTCCGGCAATTCTATTTTCAGGATATTAAAACAAGGTTTTTAGCTTGTCAACTGTTTTATTATCCGGTTTTTTTAGATGTCATTTTTTGACACCCTGTCGTAAACGACAGGTTGACACAACAAATATTTAAGCTAACCTTAAAAGGTGTAAAAAAGGGTTTATAAGCCCTGCGCCGAAATTTTGGTGTGGTTACAGATACGGCAAGAGAACTGTAAATGGCAAACGCACAAATATTGATAGTTGAGGATGAAGGATTTTTTGCCGTAACCATTCAGGACGCATTAAAGCATCTTGGATACGGGGTTGCCGGCATCGCATCTTCAGGGGAAGAGGCTGTCAGAAAAGCGAAAGAAACAAAACCTGATTTGGTCCTCATGGACATTGTGCTGAAAGGCGAAATGGACGGCATTGAGGCTGCCGGTCTTATCCGCAAATGCTGCGATATCCCTGTGATATATCTTACCGGCCTTACAGGGGACAAATTGCTTGAAAGGGTTGAGCTGACCGAGCCTTTCGGATACATACTCAAACCGTTTCAGGAAAGGGAATTGCACACCGTTATAGAAATAGCCCTCTACAAACACAGGCTGGAAAAGAAATTGGAGGAGAGCGAGGAGCGGTTCCATGCTGTGGCCGAGTCTGCCGCGGACGCCGTCGTATGCCTGAAAGACCCTGACAATATATACTTCTGGAATAAAAAGGCGGAACAGATGTTCGGATATTCGGCAAGCGAGGTCATGGGAAGAACCTTCCATGACCTGATAGTGCCTGATAAATACCGCGAAAAGACCTATGAGGGCTTAAAGACATTTTTCAGGATCGGAACAGGGCCTGTTGTCGGCAAGGTTGTTGAAGTGTATGCCTTGCGCAAGGATGGAACAGAATTTCCTGTTGAACTCTCCATATCTGCCATAAACATACGCGGGAAATGGCAATCTACCGGCATTGTAAGAGATATTACCGAGCGCAAACGGATTGAAAAAGAGTTGAATGACGCTGTCAGCCAGATAGAGAAGGCAAAGAAGGAATGGGAGGCGACATTTGACGCGATAAAAGACCCCATTTTTATGCATGATAAGGAATTTAAGGTCATAAGGGCGAACAAAGCATACCAGAGAATGACAGGAATGAAATTTAAGGAATTTATAGGCAAACCATACTATGAGGTTTTTCCTAAAACGGACGGGCCTTTAAAGATGTGCCTTAAAGCAGTGGAATTGCAGGAGGAAGAAGAAGAGGAGGAGGAGTTTATCTCTCCTGTTACAAACAGGATATTTAAGATAAGACTTTTTCCTATAAAAGGCGCAGATGGGATGTATCTTTATTC
>CAZVZI010000344.1:0-2281 GCA_964631455.1 uncultured Thermodesulfobacteriota bacterium
CAAGACCGCCATGCCATACAGCAGGTATCTCCTTTGGATTTGCAAAATAATAGCCCCAGTTGAAAACAACATAATATAACCTTGCCCCAAAGATGCCGCCCAATACAGACCAGAGGATAAAATTCATCACATCATCATCGGTCAATTGAATGGTTTTGCGCCTAACCTCTCTCTTGATGAGGACGCTTCCCACCAGAATCGCAATCACATACATGAGGCCGTAAAAGCGAATCTGGAGAGGGCCTAATTCAAATAATATTGGATGCACGACAACCTCCTAATAAAAAGACAATTACGAATTACAAATTATGAATTACGAATTAAAAACCATTGCGTTCAATTCCTAATTCGTAATCCCTAATTCTTAATTAAAAAATAGTTCCCTCTATCGGACTGCTCGCAGTAGCATATAATTTTTTCGGTATCCTGCCGGAAAGATATGCAAGCCTGCCAGCCTCAACAGCAAGCCGCATTGCTTTTGCCATACCCACAGGGTCTTTTGCGCCAGCAATGCCGGTATTCATCAACAGCCGAGTTCCATTGCGATTGCGGCATCTGATGCCGTGCCTACTCCTGCATCCACAATCACCGGCACTTTCACGGTTTCAAGAATAATCCTGATGTTGTATGGATTCCGTATGCCAAGGCCTGAACCGATGGGGGCTGCCAAAGGCATGACAGCGGCGCAGCCTGCATCCTCTAATTTTTTTGCCATAATAGGGTCGTCATTGGTATACGGCAAAACAATAAACCCTTCCTTTACCAAAACTTTCGCAGCCTCAAGCAATGCTTCGTTGTCAGGAAAAAGGGTCTTCTCATCGCCTATAACCTCCAGTTTAACCAGTTCCGTTCCCAATGCCTCTCTCCCAAGCCGCGCCGTTCGTATGGCATCCTGCGCCGTGTAACAGGCAGCGGTATTGGGAAGCAGCGTATATTTTTTCAAGTCAATATAATCCAGCAGTGATTCTTTGCTCCTGTCGAGATTCACCCGTCGCACGGCAACCGTAACAATCTCTGCGCCCGATTCCTCCAGCGCCTTCACCATTATCTCATTGGACGGATATTTTCCTGTCCCCACCATAAGGCGGGATTTAAATTGTTTGTTTGCGATTTTAAGTGTATCCATTGTGTCTCCTATCCTCCTCCCACCATCCTTACAATCTCAACCTTGTCCCCGTCTTTCAAAACCGTTTCAGCAAACTTGCTTTTTGAAACAATCTCAAGATTCAACTCCACAGCAATGCCCTGCGGCTTTATATCCAACTCATTCAACAGCCCGAGAATGGTTGTATTTTCCGCAAGCTCTCTCTCTTTTCCATTGAGCATAATTTTTATCTGACTATGGTGGGCGCAGCCCACCCTACCATCTATGGTGGGCGCAGCCCACCCTACCATCTTGCCCCTTGCCCCTTGCCCCTCAGAAAAAAACATCCCTTTTCCCCTGTCGTATATCATCCAGCTTTTTTAAAACCTCTTTTTTTAGCCCTGTATCTTTTATCTCTTTAACACCTTTTGCTATGACTTCTGCGCCCAGTTCCCGCACGCCGTTTCGCGCATAATCCAAAACATACTCCTGCAAGGTGAGAAGCGCATTTGCCTGACAGAATTTTTCCATATCGCCGGAAAGGGTTTTATCGGTGAAAGCCGCGCCTGTCCTGCCCACACGATAACAGGTAGCGCAAAGGCTCGGTAAAAGGCCGTTCTTGGCAATTGTCCCAATCATCTCCTCCAATCCCCTGTGGTCGTTGGTAGAAAACTGCTCAACCGGTTTGTTGTAGTTGGTGGGCGCAGCCCACCCTACTGTTGTACTGCTTACTGCTAACTGCTCACTACTTACTGTCTTTCCATATCCCCCCGGTTCTGTTTTTGACCCCGCGCTTATCTGCGATGCGCCGATTTTAATTACTTCGTCCCGCAGAGCGGCGGACTCTCTTGTAGACACCACAACTCCGGCGCATGGAACTGCCAGCCGGTAAACCGCAACGATCTTTTTAAATTCCAAATCCGAAACAGGAAAAGGCGCATGGCCTATAGGCGAACCGTCTGCGGGCCGCAGCCTTGGCACGGAAATGGTATGTGCATGGCTGCCGAATTTTTCATAGAGATGCTGCGAATGGCTGATGGCTGCCAGCGCATCATACCGGTAATCATATAATCCGAGCAAGGCGCCGATACCGGCATCTTCAAAACCCGCTTCCATTGCCCTGTCCATGACATTCAGCCGGTAGTCATAATCTTTTTTTTGCCCTGAAGGGTGCATGGTCTTGTATGTCGGTCTATG
>CAZVZI010000345.1:0-2272 GCA_964631455.1 uncultured Thermodesulfobacteriota bacterium
CGTTACGCCCCCTTTCTGTTTTATTATAACACAAACGTTAAAAGTCTTAAAGAAAAAGATTATTACCGTGCTTCCCGGACCAGTAGGATTCATAACTGACTATAATTGAAGACATAATCGCTCTCTGTTGCACAAGATTTGTGCAACTGACCAGTTTTTCGGCAGTCTTGCTCAACTAATTAATATTATTCACATTTATGGCAGGTACATCAAATCTTTGCTTAAGTAATAAGCAGTTATCAGGCATATGAATTGGCCGCTATCTGGATTTTCCCTGCAAATACCTGATGTTATCGTACGGCATAATGCTTGCAACTCCATATAGGGTTTGGTATAACCTGCACCGTTGTCGCCGCTTATTGTTACGAGATAATGGTTGGATGCTATGGTCGTTTATTCCCTGGAGTTTCCTGAGTTTTTCTAAGCCACAACTTATAACTCATTGAATTGTTTGGATAATGCTCGGAGCACAAGTTGCACGAGTCATTTTTTTGGAGCAAAACGAAGATTCCTGAGTTATAAAACCTCTGAGTCGGAAAGATATTGATATATCAACGATACGGAGGTGCTATGAGCAGCGAATCCCGGATTACAGTAAGTCTAAAAGGACAGCTTTCAAAATTCTCAGGAATCATTTCCAAGGGCTTTAAAAAGCCCAAGCAGAAGCTGATCCATGAGATGGTATATGGAATACAGGCAGCAAAAGACGTAAAGCTCAGCAACATTTCAAGGACATTGAAAGAAGACCAGGCATTAATAAAAACAGAAGACAGGCTTTCGAGGAATTTAGACGACTGTGACTTTACTGACGGCATAAACGATGAGATATGCAGGCTTGCTGCTTCCAAGATAACCGATGAGATGGTGATAGCCATAGACCCTGGAGACATCAGGAAGAAGTATGCCCAAAAGATGGAATTCCTGGCAAAAGTCCGAGACGGAAGCGAAGGCGAGATAGGGAATGGATATCCTTTATGCAAGGCAGTTGCAGCAGATATTGAATCAAAGAATGTAATACCGCTTTACTGTGAGGCATACTCACATAGCTCACCCGATGTAAAGAGTGAGAACAGCCAGATTTTTAAGGCAATAGATGCCATTTATAAACACATAGGGGATAAAGGCATTCATGCTATAGACCGGGGCGGAGACAGGGGAGTCATCTTTGACAAATACCTCAACAGAGATAAGCCTCAAAGGTTTGTCATCCGCTTGGTTGAAAGAGATATGATACATAAGGGACAAAAGAAAAACTGCCTTGAGATGGCAAAGGCCCTTCCAACACCATATGAAACAGTCCTGATCGTCTATGATGACGGGAAGGAAAAGAAGAAAACGGTCCAATACAATGCTTTGCCTGTAAAGCTTCCCGGGCACGACAATGATCTTTATCTTGTTGTAGTGAAGGGATTTGGACAAAAGCCCATGATGCTGCTAACAAGCTGCACCGTAGACATTCATAAGAAAGAGAGCATATGGCGAATGATAGAATACTACCTTGTCCGCTGGAAATGCGATGAATCGTACCGTTATATAAAACAGAGCTACAATCTTGAGGATATAAGGGTAAGGAGTTATACGGCCATAAGGAATACTGTGGTTCTGGTACTGGCGGTATCCTACTTTGCCTCAGTTTATATGGGGCAGAACATCAAGCTCAAGCTTATGATAGAAAGGATATTCATCGTATCAAAGAGGTTTTTCGGGGTTCCAAGTTTCTTCAATTATGCCATAGCTGACGGCATTTACAATCTGCTCTACCCTGATAAGACGGCTCTCAGGGGGCCTAAACCAAAAACTGTTGATGATTTCCAGCTATCTATATGCTTTGGGTGAAAACTCAGGAAACTCCAGCAAAATAGTATTATTGAAGTAGTACTATATTGACTATTTAAGGATTAGCTTTTGTGGGTTTTTTCACAGGAAAAACAATGCATAAGTTTGATACGGCTGGTGGTTTAAATCTAATGACTATGACCTTTTTCTTTGACCTTTCACGGTGCAGTGATATATTATTAATGCTTGATGAATACCGAGCCAATACATATTGTCCTTCTTGAGCCGGAAATACCTCCGAATACCGGAAATATTGCCCGCCTCTGCGCAGCCACAGGCTCCGTCCTCCATCTGGTTGGAAGACTCGGTTTCAGCACCGATGACAGGTATCTCAGGAGGGCGGGGCTTGACTACTGGAAAGATGTGGATGTCCGGTACCACAAGGACATGGATGACCTTTACAGTGAGGCAGGGAATGCCAGGTTCTTCTACCTAT
>CAZVZI010000346.1:0-2261 GCA_964631455.1 uncultured Thermodesulfobacteriota bacterium
CCTGTCAGAAGAAATCAAGAAAGGCAGCTTCAGGGAAGACCTTTTTTACAGGCTCAATGTTGTTCCAATAAAGCTCCCCCCTCTCAGGGAAAGGCATGGGGATATCCTGCTCCTTGTAAATCACTTTATAGAGCTATGCGCAAAAAAGTTTAGCAAGCCGTTAAAAGGTATTGATGACGGCGCAATGCGCATTCTTATCAATTATTCCTGGCCCGGCAATGTGCGGGAGCTGGAAAATGTAATCGAGCGGGCGCTGATACTGGCTGATGGCGATGTAATAAAAGCGGAAAACCTACCGTTTATTAACCCCCCCGTCCCCCCTTTCCCAAAGGGGGGCTTACAACCCCCTTTTATTCCCCCTTTGACAAAGGGGGATGCAGGGGGATTTGGTCTTTCCATTAAAAAGGCGGAAGAGGCCATAGAAAAAGAGCTGATTAAAAAGGCGTTGGAGATGACCAAGGGCAACAAGACAAAGGCGGCAGAGTTTTTAGAAATCAGCCACAGGGCGCTTTTGTATAAGATAAAGGAGTATGGCTTACTTTGACCTGGTCGTTTCGTATGCCCTTATAAAGGCCACGACCTCCCTGTTGAACCTTTTCAAAGTCTCCAAGAT
Organism: uncultured Thermodesulfobacteriota bacterium; assembly: GCA_964631455.1. Taxonomy (GTDB): domain Bacteria; phylum Desulfobacterota; class GWC2-55-46; order UBA9637; family UBA9637; genus JACRNJ01. The sequence goes on from CAZVZI010000346.1 coordinate 614, forward strand.
GGTTGACCACTATCTGATAGAGTTCAGGAGGCGCCACCTCTTTGTAAAAATGCACCATGCGGTTTCTATATCCAGCCATCCTGTAAAGGACTTCAGCAAGTTCTTTTGTTATGACCCCGTTCTTTCCAAGCTCTTTTGCTATAGCCTTATACTCTATCTCCTTGAATCCGGCTGTCTTGGCTAAGATATGCCTTCCGATGTCAAAGACCGCCTCAAGTCCTCTCCTTATATAACTTTCTGCAAATGGCGGATTTTTCTTATCCGAGAGGAATGCCTCTTCGGTCATTTCCGAGAAGGGCTTAAGCTCTTTGATGCAGTCTTCAATGAACCCGATAATGTCAAGGATTCGGGCTGTATTCAATCTGGAAATAACCATCCTCTATAGCCTCCATAACCTCTCTGTCAAATTCTTTTTTCTTAAAGGAGAGGTCTGCCGCCCTTTTGAGCACATTCTCCTCAAACTCATCCGCTATGGTTTCGCTTTTTTCGTATATCCTTACGGCCTTAATGATTTCATAATGAAACAAAATGTCCACTTCATGAATGAATACGAGGTCTATCGCAAAAGGCGCAAAAAGCTCTGAAAACTCCGTGTAAAGGCAGCCGTAAACATCTATAGTTTCGGGAGGCATCTCAAAAGAAACTGCTATATCCAGATCAGAAAACGGATCAGGAACGGTCTCTTCGCCGGATAGGTATCTTTCCCCTTTTTCTGCCTGAGAGCCAAAGAGGTAGATAAGGTCGCACTTGTATTTTTCTGCTATATCGTGTAACTTTTTTACCATGAAAGTCACTATAACACAGAGATACCCGAAAAACAAGAGAACTGGATAAACCCCGTTAGAGGACTTAGACTTATCTCTAACGGGGTAAAGAGGTTATGAAAATTTTTCATACCTGCGCAAGATTTAGTGTTTTTCTGCAAACAACCCTTTAAAAATCTCTTTATTTATCAGCTATTTATTTTTATAAAAATATGGCATATAAGTTGCATAACATATTATCCAAATGAATACAAAAGGTGAAAGAGGATTTTCATTGGTAGAATTATTAGTAACTGTCGCTATAATCAGCGTTCTTGGCGTGATAGCCATATTATATACGCCGGGTATGTTGGCCAGTTATAGGATAAGGGGCGCTGCAAGGTTAATATATTCCGATATGCAGATGGCAAGGCTCGGTGCAATAAAGGGAGGTAGAAACTGGGCGGTCTGTTTTTCTCCTGGCAATACCAATTTTACATCCTACAGCATAAGAAATACCCCTGGCGTTGATAATAACCTATGCACAACGGACGACCCTACTACCGGTGTTGCTCCGTTTTATCGTAAGGATGTTGACCTGGCCATTGATTATTCTACACTAACTTTTAGTGAGGCTTTTACTGGTACCAATGTTGAATTTAACCCTAACGGCTCAGCATCCAGCGGTAATGTAAGCATTATAACCGGTACAAGAACTTTAACTATTACAGTAAATCAAAATACAGGGAATATGAGGATGCAATAAATGGGGGATAAATAATTATGATGAACCAAAAAGGATTTACCCTTCTTGAGGTCCTTGCAGCCATTGTTATTGTTTCAATCGGCCTTCTCGCAGTTGCAGGTATGCAGACTACTGCCATAACAGCAAATGCCTCTGCAAA
>CAZVZI010000347.1:0-2249 GCA_964631455.1 uncultured Thermodesulfobacteriota bacterium
GGATGAACTTTAATTCCTTCTTTAACACACTCACACGCAGCCTCAATAATTGCCCTGACCTGCATCTCAAGGATTTCAGGATAGGTGATGCAAAGACGGCACCCTCTATGGCCGAGCATGGGGTTTGCCTCTTTAAGCCTTTCAACCCGACGTCTCACCTGCTCAAACGGGACACCTATCTTTTCAGCAAGATGCCTCTGTTCGCCCTCTGTATGAGGAACAAATTCATGCAGAGGCGGATCTATAAGCCTGATGGTTACAGGCTTGCCGTTCATTGCCCTGAATATGCCTTTGAAGTCTTCTCTCTGAAATGGAAGGAGTTTTGTGAGAGCAGCCTTTCTTGTTTCAAGGTCGTCCGCAACAATCATCTCCTGTATGGCAAGGCGACGCTCGTCTGTATCAAAAAACATATGCTCTGTCCTGCAAAGGCCTATGCCCTCTGCGCCGAGCCTTATGGCATTTTCAGCGTCATATGGCGTGTCAACATTTGTCCTGACATTCAGCTTTCTTACATCGTCAGCCCACTTCATCAATGTGTAATACGCCTCAGGCAACTCCGGCTTTATAAGATTCATGCTCCCCTGGAATACCTCGCCTGCGGAACCGTTGATGGTTATCTCGCTGCCTTCTCTCATAACTTTGTTTCCAACGACAACGGTTTTATGGATATAATCTATAACAAGCTCTTCGCACCCTACAATACAGCATTTGCCCCAACCCCTTGCAACAACCGCCGCATGGGAAGTTTTTCCGCCTGTTGCAGTCAATATGCCCTGCGCGGCGTGCATGCCGCCCACATCCTCCGGGCTGGTTTCTTTTCTGACAAGGATTACCTTTTCTCCTTTTTCCGCCCACGTCTCTGCATCCTTTGCAGTAAATACAACCTTGCCGCATGCGGCGCCGGGAACAGCGGCTATGCCTGTTGCAAAATGGTGATTAGCCAATTCATCTCTTGTTATTTTCGGATCAATCACAGGATAGAAAAGCCCTTCAATCTCCTTATCCGTAACTCTTAAAACCGCCTCTTTTTTTGTTATGAGCTTTTCTTTTACCATGTCAACTGCCATGCAGAATGCTGCTGCGGGCGAACGTTTGCCGGAACGGCATTGAAGGATGTAGAGTTTTCCTTCCTCAACCGTAAACTCTATGTCCTGCATATCCCTGTAATGTTTTTCAAGTTTTTTTCGGACATCGCAAAGCTGTTTATATATCTTCGGCATCATCTTATTTAAGTCGCTTAAATGAATCGGGGTTCTGATGCCTGCAACAACATCTTCGCCCTGGGCATTCATCAGAAGATCGCCGTAGAAGATATTCTCCCCTGTGTTCGGATCTCTGGTAAAACATACGCCTGTGCCGGATGTTTCCCCCCCCTTGTTTCCAAATACCATTTGAACCACACTCACTGCTGTGCCAAGAAGTCCTGTAATCTTTTCAACGCGGCGATATGTAACGGCCTTTTCAGCCATCCATGAGCCAAATACTGCATTGATGGCGCCCCAGAGTTGCTCCTGCGGATCTTGCGGAAAATCCTTTTTGGTATGTTTTTTATAGACGGCCTTTAACAGAGGGATAAGTTCTTCAAGCTCCTGCTCATTTACATCTGTGTCAAGAACCTTTCCCCGATTACTACCTTCGGGGACAAGATTCGTTATATTGAGCCTCTGCCTTGTCCTTGTATTTTTAATCTCTTCAAATTCATGTTCAAATTCCTCGCGGTGAATACCCATTGCAATTGCGCCATACATTACAATAAATCTGCGGTAGGCATCCAAGGCAAACCTGCGGTTGTTTGTCTTTTTGGCAAGGCCTTCGACAGATTTGTCATTGAGTCCCAGATTCAGGATAGTTTCCATCATGCCCGGCATTGACCTTGCGGCTCCCGAACGGACAGAGACAAGAAGCGGGTCGTTTGCATCGCCCAATTTCTTCCCAATAAGTTTTTCAAGCCGCGCAACATTTTTTGCAACTTCTTTCTCAAGCCCAGCCGGATATTTTTTTTTATTTCTGTAATAAAGGTCGCAGACCTCTGTTGTGATAGTAAATCCCGCGGGCACAGGCAGGCCTATATTTGTCATCTCAGCCAAACCGGCGCCCTTGCCGCCGAGAAGCTCCTTCCTGCCTCCGTTGCCCTCGGCCTTTCCCCCGCCAAAGAAATAAACGAATTTTTTAGATGCCATTATTCAAACCTCCAGACAAAGGATATATTAAAAATTTTAACAAGTTCTAACAATATTTTCCTCACTATT
>CAZVZI010000348.1:0-2227 GCA_964631455.1 uncultured Thermodesulfobacteriota bacterium
TTAAAAACCTATGGATTCCGGCTTAAAAATTGCCGGAATGACGAGCTTTGTAAGAATTTTACCTCTCAATCAATCTCTGCTTCATCAACTCATTCGGCGCAATCAACTGCGGAGACTGCTCGTTGTTATAAGTCTTTCTTGCTGTTCGTTCTACCTGCGGTTTTATATAGTCAAACAGTTCTCCTATTTCAATCTTCCCATCGCCGTTCTCATCGCCTTCTCCTTTTAAGCCTTTCAGCATAAAATATGTGAACAGCCCATGCCCTTTTTCTTCATAAGTTGAACTTATCTGCTCTCCTGATGAGGCTGAAAGGACTGCAACATTTGATGGAACCACAGATTTCTCCATTGTCATAACCAATGGTCTTGCGCCCTTTGCAATTACGCTCCTTCCGCCTGCGCCTGAAAAGCATGAGTCAAGGGCAACGATGATTTCTTTTGCCGGGAGTTTTCCGAGATTATCATAAAGTCTTTTCAATGAATACCCTGTCTGGTCAATAAACGCCGGGTCTCCGTCATAAGGTACTAAGAAGGCATCCCCTGTCTTCACATTCGGTGCGCCGTGGCCTGAATAGTAGATAAACATAGAGCCGTCTTTTTCTACATTGTTAAAAAGCCACTTTTCAAAGTATTTTTCAAAATCGCTTTTTAAGGCTCTGTCATTAAGCAGCGTAACAACATTCTCTTCAGGATAGCCCATTGCCTCTGTTAGATACTCTGTTACCGTCTTTGCATCATGGATTGAGAAATCTGAATTAGGCAGTTTCTGACGATACTCTTCAATGCCGATAACTATGGCGTAGGAGTTTTTATTGGGCTTTGCCTTTATTGCAGGGAGTTCGTCAACATCGTATTTGGTAATAGATAAAGATGTTGGTTCTCTCAATTCAGTCACTCTGGACTCACCTTTACTTTTTGCCATAATTGGCATTTTCGCCAGGAGAGTCGGTCCATTGGCTTCGATCTGCCCCGCGAGATTATCCAGACACTCCGTCAACGCCTTGTTCATCGGCGCGCGGTCCGCTTCGCTCGTCAAGCGCAGCTGGCCTCCGACGGCCGAGCACTGAACGTGATATGCACCGAGGAGTTTGCCTCCCCCCTGAAGCGTGCTCTGTATGTCGAAATCGTAATGGAACGACATCTCCGACCCGAGCGAGAATCGGCTGCCAATCTTGAGGATCACGTCGGCGCCGGTGTCCACGACCTCGCGAAAAGTTCCCCTGTTCTTGAAGTAGCCGACCGCCGCCTGTTTAAGGTCGAAGACGATCGGCATCTTCCCGGCCGAAACCGAATTGCTGACCTCGATCTTCACCGACATCGGAAGGGCTTCCACGCTCTCCGCCTGGGACTGCGGCGTCAGCCTGACCTCCTTCATACAGCCGGTGAGTGGGACGGAGACCGCAAGCAGGATAAAGATTACACTGATTAAAGAAACTAAATTACCTTTCGTTTTCATAACCCCGCCTCCCATAAATCAGTTATTATTCCAATGTGCATTCAAGTTGTCATCCCCGAATGCTTCTATCCCCGATTAAAGCACTCGGGGACGGATATGGTTTCAATCAAAACCTGATTCCCGATTAAACACTTCGGGAATGACAAAAAAATAAATGTCATCTTGAATGCAAATTGGAATTACAAAGCAACTGCCAGACCCTCTGTTACCACTTCATCTAAAAAACTCCCATCTTCTTTTGTAATAATTTCATCCTCTGTATACCCTATTGCCTCTATAGGTTCAAATACCCTTCCTGCAGCAAGACCAAGAATCTCCAGCCGCTCTCTCAAGTTCTTACCCCTGAAGTCCTTAGAAATGACAATAATATCAATATCACTCCCTTCCCTTGGATGCCCTTTGGCGTAAGAACCGTAAATCATTATCTTCTCAGGGGTAATTCCTAAATTTTTTAGCTCCTCAACATATCTCTTTATTATCCTTTTAATCTCTTGTCTTTTTAAGATAGCTCTTTGCAATAGTCTTTGAGTAAACTTCTACGAGCTTTTTAAAATCCTGCGGGTATCGGGTAAGGATACTGGCATTACTGATTATGGAGATAAAATCATGCAGAGGCTGGGGTGGATTAACTTCACTGAGTTTTAAGAGGTAAATTAAATTGTGTGTCATGGGCGGTGTTTTTCCTGCAGCCTCTGAAACTATAGCCTTCAGCATCTTTTCCATAGCAAGATGGCACATAAAAACAACATATACATATCGTCCTGTCTTAAA
>CAZVZI010000349.1:0-2224 GCA_964631455.1 uncultured Thermodesulfobacteriota bacterium
TTTGCTCTCTCAGGCAGAGCATGATGAGCTTGCGTCAAGCATACTTATCACAACTTCAAGAAAGATGGCAGAGGCTGTGGCAAAAGAGGTGGCGCTTCAACTGCGCGGGCTAAAAAGAAAAGGCATTGCCCAAAATTCAATTGACAAATACGGCGTAATCATCATTGCAAAAAATTTGACGGAGGCTGCTGATATATCCAACAAGATTGCCCCGGAGCACCTTGAGCTTTTTGTAGAAAAACCTTTTCAACTTTTAAAGAAGATTAGAAACGCAGGCGCAGTCTTTTTGGGCCACAATACCCCGGAGTCGCTCGGCGACTACATGGCAGGGCCTAATCACACGCTTCCGACCGGAGGCACTGCAAGATTTTCCTCTCCGCTCGGTGTTGAAGATTTTATCAAACGTTCAAGTGTTCTTGCCTTTTCTCAGAAAGGGCTCAAGAGGCTTGGAAAAGATGTGGCGAGGTTTGCAGAGATTGAAGGGTTGGAGGCACACGGAAAAAGCGTGTCAATCAGGCTAAAAAATAAAATTTAAGATAATAGATATCTGACTCTACTGCAAAAACTTGCTTGAGGAGGGGCAAGAGGATCTTTTCAGAAAGGGCTTGCCATCTTGCGTATGTTAGACCAAATTAGCTTATCCAATACAAATAACAAAGGAGGATAAAATTATGGAGGAGATAATCTTATTGGAAAACAGGGGCAGTTGCTCTAATCCGGGGTTAGAGGTGGTTTGCGACGGGATGCGCGCATATTTCGGCGACCATCTTCCCGAAGCCATAGACCGGATAGACCGGCTTTACAGAAAGTCAAAGGAAAATAGTATCCGCCTGCATATCTATTCGGACGACATATCCATAAAAGACCAATATTTTACAGGCAAGCCTTATTTTAAGAATATTTCAGCTTCTAAATGAAGTCCCTTCAAATTTTATGAGCAGCGGTTGCAAGGCGCGGAAGATATAAGCGCAGCGGCAGATGAGCCATGTCCGTCCCGTTATCCTGTAAAAAAAATGACAAGAGACAGCTTTAAGGCGCTTGAAAGGATTTATGAGCAGCGTCAGAAAATGCCGGTTTACCGTATCTATAATAATTTAAACGGGCTTGTTGCCGGATTAAAGTCCTCTGAAGTCATAATTGCAACAGGCATAGATAAAACCGCTGCCTGCATATACATAGCGAACCTCATCGCCATTGAAGCCAGAAGCCCGCTGGCTGTATTTGCGCCATGGACAACCAAAGAGGACCTCTGCATGGCCATATTATTTTCAATAGCATCTGTTGAATATGCCAAGTGCATAAATGGCAGAATTTCAGAATCAGACTGGCCCAAACTTATAAAGGCCCTTACAATACTGTCATATGCTCCAATATTTATAGACGATACGCGGTATGCCTCTGTTGATGACATGAAGGATAAGGCAGAAGAACTGAAAAACAGCGAAGGGCTCGGATTGATAATAGCCGATTATAGTATGACTGCGCACAAAGAGGAGATAACAGGGCTTAAAAGCATGGCCAAAGAAATGGGCTTGCCTGTGATTGCGCTGGCATAAATGAATAAATAAAGGAGGCATGAAATGAATACTTTAATAGCGGATAAATCTTATAGCAAGCAACACCCCCTGTCTACAGGGTTTAAAAAATTGGACGCCCTTACAGGAGGATTCAAGCCTGGTAATTTAATTTTAGTGGCAGGGCGGCTTTCTATTGGAAAGACCTCGTTCTGTCTCAGTGTCGTTGAACACATAGCGCTAAAAAAGCGCATCCCTACAATCATATTTTCCCTGTAATTACCGCAAGAAGTCATGCACCAGATGATATTTTCTTCCCTGTCAGGCATAGGATTATATAAAATCAGAGCCTTGCGGTATAATTCCAATGAGCTGAAGAAGATGCAAAATATCATAAAACGTCGTTTTGATAAAACCTCCCTATATATCCTTGACCAGGTCAGAGCTGGCAAACCGACCATAGATAACATCCGAAAAACAATGGACGGTATGATAAAAAGTGATGGAGTTAGATTCGTTGTCATAGACTTTATCCAGCTTCTAAGCGGAAAGATGGGAGCGAGAAAGGAAATCTCTGCCCTTAAAAAGATGGCGCAGGATTTTAATATACCGATTATGGTTGCATCGCAACTGCCGAGGATGGTAGACAAAAGAAGACAAAGCAGGCCGCACCCTTCTGACCTTGACAAGATAGGAAACATGAAATACGT
>CAZVZI010000350.1:0-2220 GCA_964631455.1 uncultured Thermodesulfobacteriota bacterium
TTTACCTCCGCTGTAAAGCCGGGAACGCTTAAACAGCCTTCTTCATATTTTATATCGCCTTCATGTGCTATTATTTCAGGATTTATCAAAATAATCAGATTCTTACCCTTTTGATAATTTTCATCACCGGGGACATCCAGAACCGCAATCCGTTTATCCGCGCCGACCTGTATTGCGGCAAGACCTATGCCTCTGGCGAAATACATGGTCTCAATCATAGCGGAAACAAGTTTCATTGTTTCTTGGTCTGTTTTTGATACAGGCTTGGCCTTTGTCTTAAGAAATGGATCAGGGTATTTGAGTATTTCCAATATGGACATGGGCTTATTATACAATAATTAAGAGAATTAGTCTTCACTTCTCTAAATTGTAGTTGCCGGGTCAATATCAACAACAAGTTTAACCTTGTCAGGCCTTTTTTCAAACTCTTTTAAAAGGCTTGCTATAAACTCGTGAAGGGATTTTACATTTTTACCCTTTAACAGCATCTGCCATCGGTATTTTCCCTTGAGCTTGGAGAAAAAAGCTGGGGCAGGGCCGAACACTGCCACATTTTTTTTAAAGCCATTCTCCAGCAGACTGTCCGCAAACCTTTTTGCCCTTTTGGCTGCAGCCTCCACATCCGCCTCCTTGTTTCCTTCAAACCTTATGAGCGCAAGCCTTGAGAACGGCGGATAGAAGAGTTCTTTTCTATTGTTAAGCTCCTCTTCAAAAAACGCTTCATAGTTTTGCTCTGCCGCCCATTTAAGGCAGAAGTGGTCGGGGTTGAAGGTCTGCACAATAACTTCGCCCGGAGCGCTGCCCCTCCCTGCCCTTCCTGCCGCCTGCGTTATAAGCTGAAATGTCCGCTCAGAGCTTCTGAAATCAGGGATATTGATAGATGTGTCTGCAGATACAATCCCAACTAATGTAACATCCGGGAAGTGGTGCCCCTTTGCAACCATCTGCGTTCCAACAAGCACATCCACATCACCTTTATCAACCGCATCTAATATTTTCTGATGAGCTCTTTTTTTCGTTGTTGTGTCTTTGTCCATACGGGCGACCCTTGCGTGTAAGGACGAACGGCCGTTCGCCCCTGCAGATAATATTTTTCTCGTCTCTTCTTCAAGTTGCTCCGTGCCTATGCCTATCGGCTTTATATGACAGCTCTGACAATTTGGACATATATCAGGAATCGGCGCAGACATATCGCAGTAGTGGCACTTTAAAATCCCCCCTTGCCCCCCTTTGGAAAAGGGGGAATGATGGGGGGATTTGTGCAGTGTAAGCGATACATTGCAGTTCAAACACTGGAAGCTATGGCCGCAGTCATTGCAGATTAGGAAATTTGAAAATCCCCTTCTGTTCAGAAAAAGAATGGTCTGATAACCAAGCTCATGATTTTGCAGCATAAGATTTTGGAGTCTTTCCGAGATAATTTCTTGTTTCTTTTCCCATTGCCTATTGCCTCTTGCCCCTTGCCCCTGTATTTTCATATCCACCAGCTCTACCTTCGGCATCGGTCTGTCTTCAACCCTTTTCGTAAGATGGAGCGGCGTAATCCTGCCGTTTCTTGCATTATAGAATGTCTCCATAGAAGGGGTGGCTGAGCCAAGAACAACAGTCAGATTGAGCATCTTAGCCATCATAAGGCTTAAATCCCTTGCATGATATCTTACTCCGTCTTCCTGTTTATATGAAGATTCATGCTCCTCATCAACGATGATGAGCCCCGGATTTTTCAATGGCGCAAAAAGCGCAGACCTTGCGCCGACAACCACATCCGCCTTCCCCTGTCTTATCCTGTCCCACTCATCATACCGCTCTCCGTCAGAAAGGCCGCTGTGAAGAACCGCAATCCTGCCCGGAAACATGGCGGTCAGATATTTAACAGGCCACGGCGTGAGAGATATTTCAGGCACCAGGAATACAGCCTGTTTGCCGAGATTCACAGCCTGCTCCAGCGCCTTGAGGTAGACAAATGTCTTCCCGCTTCCTGTAACGCCATAGAGCAGGTAAGGGGAAAAGGCTTTGCTTTTTAAACCCTGAGAAATAGCCGTTATAGCCCTTTCCTGCTCCTCGTTGGGTTTATGCAGGACAGCCTGCGGAATTATATCTTCCAGAGGATCCCTTACTTTTTTATCTTTCCTTTGTCTCACCCTGCCGCCAATCTTTAATTCCTCTTTTATAAGACCTGTCTGTTTCAACCTGTTTATGGCAGAGTATAAGGACTTGCCT
>CAZVZI010000351.1:0-1266 GCA_964631455.1 uncultured Thermodesulfobacteriota bacterium
CTGACAGGTCTCTCGCAGTTGCGGCTATAATCCTGACATCTATTTTTTTAGATTTAGAATCGCCAACCCTTCTTATTTCACCTTCCTGAATCACCCTTAAAAGTTTTACCTGAAGCTCCTTTGGAAGCTCGCCTATTTCATCTAAGAATATCGTTCCTCCGCCCGCCTCTTCAAAAAGACCGCTTTTATTTCTTATAGCATCTGTAAACGCGCCCTTTACATGGCCGAAGAATTCGCTCTCAATGAGATTTTCAGGAATAGCCCCGCAGTTTATTGCAATAAACGGTTTATCCCTTCTCATGCCATTATAATGCAACGCCTTTGCAACAAGCTCCTTGCCTGTGCCACTCTTTCCGGTAATCAGCACAGTTGTGTTATAATCAGCCACCTTCTTTATTAGCTTAAATATCTCAAGCATCTGGGGGCTTTCAGCTATTATATTTTTGACATCGTATTCAGCTTGAAGTATCTGCTTGAACCTCTTGTTTTCCTTTCTTAATTTTTCCCTTTCTTCAGCCTTTTTTAATATTAGGATTATCTCATCTGTCTTGAACGGTTTTGATATATAATCATAGGCTCCAAGTTTCATACATTCAATAGCAGTGTCTATCGTGCCGTAGGCGGACATCATGATAACTACACTACTGACTCTTGACTCTTGACTTCTGACTGCCTTTAAGAACTCAAGACCGTCCATATCAGGCATCCTTATATCGCAGAGGATAAAATCAAAATCATCTTTTTCCAATACCTTTAGCGCCTGCCGGCCGCCCTCTGCTGACACTACATCATAGCCTTCCTTTTTCAGGATTATGGAAAGCATGTGGCGCATGGATTCTTCGTCGTCAATGATTAAGATTTTCATATTGGTAAAAACACCTCAAATGTCGTCCCTTTGCCCGCTTCACTCTTCACACATATATCTCCTCCGAACGCCTGTATAATCCCAAGTGATACCGTAAGGCCGAGGCCTGTCCCTTTCCCTTGCTCTTTGGTAGTAAAAAACGGATCGAATATTTTGCCAATATCTTGTTTTGCAATGCCTTTGCCGGAATCAGTTACTGAAATCTTGATATACTCATGACCTGCGGTCTCGCTCCTCATTGTCACAAAAGCTATACCTAATGTGTCATTTTTTCTTATCCTCACATCTCTATTGGGTTCGGATATCGTCGTCTCGCAGGTTTCCACTGTTATGGTTCCACCTTCCTGCATTGCGCCTTTTGCATTGAGAAAAAGATTCAACAAAACCTGCTGCAACATACC
>CAZVZI010000351.1:1276-1977 GCA_964631455.1 uncultured Thermodesulfobacteriota bacterium
GCTGCCGCTGAATTGCGGCAAAAGCATTGCAGCAGAGTCTTTGACTATCTTGTTGACATCAAGAACCTGCGAAACCTTTTTTGACGGCCTTGAAAAATCAAGAAGCCCCCTCACTATGGCGTCAATCCTTGCTATCTCTTTGCCAAGTCTTTCAAGTATCTCCTTTTCCTCACCGCTTCCTGCTTCCTGTTTACTGCTTACTATTTTTTTAAGTATATCAACATATCCGAGCAAGGCGCCAAGCGGATTTCCAATCTCATGCGCTATCCCTGCCGCAAGCCTTCCAACGGTTGCAAGTTTTTCCGATCTTACAAGTTCTTCTTGCGCAGCCACCAGTTCTTTATTAAGCCTTTCAAGGGCCTTTATCTTTTCTTCGAGCCTGTCGGCCATTACATTAAAGGATACGGCAAAGCTGCCAATTTCGCCGCCCGCCTTTATGCCCACCCTTTGTTCAAGCGCCCCACCGGCTATGTTTTCAGCAGTTTCTTTGAGGCGCCTTATGGGTCTTATGATGCCTCTGGAAAAAAGATATGCGCCGAAGGTTATTATGATGATGGAATCAAATATTGCATAAAAAAGGATGAATTTTTTAAAATTTGCCGTCTCCTCTCTTATATCCGAAAGCGGCATTGAAAAGATTATACTTCCTGCCCCCTGCTTAAAGCCTGCAGGGGCAGGCCCCTGTTTTAACGGCGCTGACA
>CAZVZI010000351.1:1987-2207 GCA_964631455.1 uncultured Thermodesulfobacteriota bacterium
CCTATCATCTTGATGTTCAGGCTGCTGATAAAGAAAAGGTTTGTGCCATCGTCTTTTCCGATTGCCAACCCCTGGCCTGTAACAAAAGATGCCCTTTCCTTTTCATCTATAATAACCATGTCTTTTATCACTCCCTTTTCAGAGAGCTTTGAAATAAACCCTTTAAGGGCATTGCCTTCAAGCCCTTTATCATCATGGGCAACGGCCTGAATAAACAGAG
>CAZVZI010000352.1:0-2207 GCA_964631455.1 uncultured Thermodesulfobacteriota bacterium
TCAAGGATCGCATTTACAAAGAACGCCACAGAGGCCATAAATATTGCGCTTAAAGGCATATTAAACCCCGGCGACCATGTTGTTACAACATCCATTGAGCATAATGCAGTAGTGAGGCCGTTAAAAAGGCTGGAAAAAGCTTGTCCCGTTATGTATTTAAACGGGAAAGGGGTCAAGGTTACAAGGGTTAAAGCTGATAAAGATGGATGGGTATCTCCTGCTGATATTGAAAATGCAATAACAAATAAGACAAAACTTGTATCCGTTGTCCATGCCTCAAATCTATTCGGCGCAATACTTCCTGTGGCAGAGATAGGCAGGATATGCAGGAAGAAAAATATTTTATTCATGATAGACGCTGCACAGACAGCAGGCGCAATGCCGATAGATATTGAGACATTGAATGTGGATATATTTGCCGCCACAGGGCACAAGAGCCTGTTTGGCCCGCAAGGCACAGGGTTTTTATATGTGAAGCAAGGCATTGAACCGCTGCCGTTAGTTGACGGCGGAACTGCCGAGGACAATGATATGCTGGAAATCCCTGACAGGCTTGAATCAGGCACCATGAACACGCCCGGCATAGGAGGGCTTGGCGCAGGTATTGACTTTTTGTTGAAACAAGGCGTAGAAAAAATAAGGAGGCATGAAGAGGGACTTATAAGGCAGATATTGGATGGCTTGAAAGGAATCAACAGGATAAAGATTATTGGCCCTTTGGATGAAAACAAACGGACATGTCTTGTTTCATTCAATATTGAGGGCAGAGAGCCTTCGGATATCGGTTACAGATTAGATAATGAATTCGGCATTATGCTTAGATGCGGCCTTCACTGCGCCCCTCACGCGCATAAGTCTGCCGGCACTTATCCATCAGGCGCTGTTCGGGTAAGTCCGGGTTATTTTAATACAGAAAAAGAAATTGAGGAGTTTTTGAGGGCAGTGAGGGAGATATGTTAATTTTAGGCATTGAATCCTCATGTGATGATATGGCTGTCGCTGTGGTAAAAGACGGCAGATATATCCTTTCAAATATTGTGTCATCTCAGGATGCGATACACCATAAATACGGCGGCATTGTGCCGGAGCTTGCCTCAAGAAGGCATCTTGAGACAGTCATACCTGTAATAGAAGAGGCATTAAATCAGGCAAAGGCAACATTGGATGACATAGAGGCTATTGGTGTTACACAGGGTCCCGGACTGGTTGGCTCCATACTCGTGGGCCTCTCATTTGCAAAGGCTGTCAGCTATGTAAAGGATATACCCTTTGTCGGGGTGAATCATATAACGGCGCATCCCATGGCAGCGTTTTTAACCCCCCCTGCCCCCCCTTTAACAAAGGGGGGGGGCGGGGGGGTTGCTCCGAATTTTCCCTTCATCGCTCTTGTTGTTTCAGGCGGACATACAACGCTTTTTAAGTTCAAAGACTTTGACGATTATGAGATTTTAGGACAAACCAGAGATGACGCAGCAGGAGAGGCGTTTGACAAGGTCGCAAAACTTCTGGGACTCGGCTATCCGGGCGGCGCTGTCATAGACAGGCTTGCAAAAGACGGAGACTCGTCTAAAATAGAATTTACAAGGCCATATATATCAAAGGATACCCTTGATTTCAGCTTCAGCGGCATAAAAACCGCTGTTTTAAGCTATATTAAGGAGATGAGAAAACTCAACCCTGAAGGGTTGAGTTACAAGGTAACTCAAGGCTTTAGCCTTGAAAAATCAACGATGATAAACGACCTTGCCGCAAGTTTTCAGGAGGCGGTGGTTGATGTGCTGACAGACAAGGCTGTTTCAGCGTGCAAGGCTAATAAGATAGATAATCTGGTGGTATGCGGCGGCGTTGCATGCAACAGCAGGCTGAGGGAAAAAATGCGAATCAAATCCAAAGGCCATGGCATAAAACTTTTTATCCCTGAGCCGGGCCTGTGCAGCGATAATGGCGCTATGATTGCGGCGGCAGCGTATCAGCTTTTGAAAAAAGGAATCAGGGGCGGTCTTGATATGAATGCTATACCAAACATGTGACCAATGAAAAACATTCCTTCCCTGCTCAAATCATACGGCTTCTCTCCCTTAAAAAGATTCAGCCAAAACTTCCTCACCGATGAGCAGATTGCCGAAAAGATTGTTGATGCGCTTGAATTGACGGCAGACGATATAGTAATAGAAATCGGCCCCGGCCTCGGCATGTTGACGGAGCGG
>CAZVZI010000353.1:0-1638 GCA_964631455.1 uncultured Thermodesulfobacteriota bacterium
TCATATCCAAACAATCCATATGCCGACGAGGCCCGGCTCGGCAAGGCCGTATGTATTGAAGAAACGGGAAACCTTGTAGAGGCGGTAGAGCTTTATAAGGAGTTGGAGAAAAGTTATCCCAATCCGGAGGTCATAAAGATAAGATTGGATGCAATAGAGGCAAGGGAGAAAAAGAATACGCCGGTGGCGTTTAAGGAGAATTGAAATGGAGAGGATTTGCGTCCTTGGCGCCGGAAGCTGGGGAACAACCCTTGCCGGTATACTGGCTGAAAAAGGTTTTGATATAAGCCTCTGGATAAGGGAAGAAGAATTATATCAGATAGTAGTAAAGACGAGGGAAAATACCTTTTTTCTGCCAGGTGTAAAGCTTGCCCAAAACATAACGGCTGTAAATTCCATAGAAGAGGCTGTAAAAGACAGGGTTGTTGTCGTATGCGTAGTCCCGTCTCACGGCGTAAGAGACATATTTCAAAAAGCGGCCCCTTTCTTGCCTAAAGACACAATAGTCGTAAGCGCCTCAAAGGGACTGGAGCAGGAAACACTGCTGACCATATCTCAGATTTTAAAACAAACCCTTCCGAAGACTATCCATAAAAACATTTCTGTGCTCTCGGGACCGACCTTTGCAAAAGAGGTCAGCCGGAAACTGCCGACGGCCATTTGCGCCGCCTCCAGTAAAAAGGCGGCGGCGGAAAAAGTGCAGCAGCTCTTTAACACCAACTCCTTCAGGGTTTACACCAATGATGACATGATAGGTGTTGAGCTGGGAGGCGCTTTAAAGAATGTCATCGCAATAGCCGCAGGCATATCCGACGGTCTGGGGCTGGGCATGAATGCAAGGGCGGCTCTTATAACCAGAGGGCTTGCGGAGATTTCAAGGCTTGGGGTGAGCATGGGCGCTGATCCGGCGACATTTGCAGGACTGTCAGGGCTTGGCGACCTTGTTCTGACATGCACAGGCGAGTTGAGCAGAAACAGGTCTGTCGGCATGTTGATAGGAAAAGGAAGAAAGCTTCCCGATATTCTGTCGGAGATGAAAATGGTGGCGGAAGGCGTAAAAACCGCTGAAGCGGCGTATGCGCTTGCCAAAAAGAATGATGTGGAAATGCCGATTACAGAGCAGGTATACCGCGTCCTGTATGAAAACAAGTCGCCAAAGGATGCGGTTATGGATTTGATGACCAGGAGGCTGAAGGAGGAGTGAATATAAAAAGTCAGGAGTCAGGAGTCAGGAGTCAGGAGTTAAAAAAAAATCTAAAATCTCTATTCTGCCCCCTGAATTTTACATTTTTGATTCTGCTTTTTTTAAATAGCGCGGTTTTTGCAGAGCAAAAACAACTCACCATCGCCGCTGCCGCTGACTTGTCTTTTGCCTTAAAGGAAATATCAAACCAATTTGAAAAAGATACCGGCGCAAAGATTGTGCTGTCATTCGGTTCCACAGGCATGCTTGCCAGGCAAATAGAAAACGGCGCGCCTTTTGATATTTTTTTTGCCGCCAGCGAAAGATATGTTGATGAATTAGAAGGCAGAGGGCTTGTTATTCCTGATACGAAGCAACTCTATGCGCAGGGTAGGCTCGTTCTGGCTGCGAATAAAAAACTTGTCCCTGCAGGCAGCAAGCAGGGATCAGGGGTG
>CAZVZI010000353.1:1648-2197 GCA_964631455.1 uncultured Thermodesulfobacteriota bacterium
GAAGACCTCCTTAACCCATCCATTAAAAAGTTTGCCATTGCCAATCCTGACCATGCGCCTTACGGCATTGCTGCAAAGGATGCCCTGCTAAAACTTGGGTTGTGGGATAAACTTAAACCCAAAATGGTTTATGCCGAAAATATTCGTCAGGCTGTTCAGTTTATTCAAACAGGCGACGCATCTGCCGGGATTGTGGCTTTGTCGGTTGCCGATGCGGATGATATAACATACACAATAATTGATTCGAGCCTACATAATCCTATCAATCAGGCAGTTGCAATAATTAAAACTACTAAGGTTGAAAGAGATGCGCGGCTGTTTATTGATTATATGAACAGCCCTGACGGAAGGGCGATTATGAAAAAATATGGTTTCAGGCTGCCGGGGGAGTTTTGATGATAGATCCTTGGCGGGTTCAAGTTTGTAACTTGAACCCAGATAGTTCGTATTAGATAATTACGAATCTGATGGAGCAGGTTGCAAATCTGCTCTTGCAAGAGGATTGCGGCTCATCTGCTTATAATATCTACAACAGCCTTTTTTATATCG
>CAZVZI010000354.1:0-2195 GCA_964631455.1 uncultured Thermodesulfobacteriota bacterium
AATGGCATTGCCGGCAGCAAAACCTCTTAAATTTGAAACCTTCTTGCTGTCATATACATCGTAATTGAGCTGCGCCTTGTCATAAAGGGTCTGGAAGTGTTCATGGGTGATTTGCAGGTTCTTCAAAACACCTTCACGGATGGCGATTGACGGGACTACAATTACAAACTTTTTAAATCCGTAAAGTTTGTTCAATTCATAGATAGTCCGCAGATACACATAAGTCTTGCCCGTGCCGGTCTCCATCTCAACAGAGAAATTCATCCCCGCCTCTCCCCCAACCCCTCTCCTTGAGGAGAGGGGAGAAGGGGTGAGGTTTCGCTCCTGAATTCTTTGGACATTCTCCCAAATCTGTCCCTCCGTCAGTGTCAGCCTGTTTCCCACGCCGTTCTCTGAGAGCAACGCCCCTGTTGTGGTCAAAGAGAATTCAAAATCCCCGCCGTTCAAAGGCTGCCCTTCAAAAATATCAGTAACAGCCCTTATGGCATCTATCTGGTATTCCTGATTGCTGTCAAAGTGGAGTTTCATGAAATTTTCTTTTCAATGCCTTTTACTTTTATGAGATGGCTCTATTAGAAGCCATAACCCTATGTTGTTACTTAACTTTTACAAATTCTTTCTAATAACTTTTCTAATAAATATAATCTATAATCATGATGCTATTAGAACCCATTTGGGTTTTTTATCACTCCCATTATTTTTAATCTTCCCTTTTTTCCTTAATTCAGATAAGAGATTGTTTATTTTTATTTTTTTCTGCTTGTCATTCATCCAATCAGGCAATTTATTCCACAACAGTTCATCGGCATCTTTTCTTTCAATAACGCCATGTTCTCTAATAGCTTTTTCAATAAAATCTAAATAATATGCCGTATCAAAAGGCTTGTTTTTGGTATAAGCAGCTTTTTGACCTGTCTTTTGAGCTACTTTGGCAGAAATATAGTAATTTGGCTTTCTACCTTCAATCAGTTTTTTATTTCTTAAATATTTTTCCTCCGCCTGCGTGAGCTTCTTTTTCTTCTGAACCTTATCTAGCATAACAATTTCATCTAAAGATAAATCTTTGTTCTGTGCCAACACCCTTGCAAAATCTAAATCCAGAACCTTGCCGATTACCGTAACCTTTACTTTCCCCTCGGATAAGTCGTATTCAGGCATTGGGAAAAACCGTTCCCTCTGGTAATTGAACATTTTCCTTATACCCCCGCCTGCCGTGTCAACCATCTTCAAATTGAACATTGCAGTTGCCAGAAACTTATTACGGTAATGCTCTTCTGGTGCATCCTCCTTGACTACTTTTTCTACAGAGCCAGGGATAAAACTACCGAGGTTTGTGAATATCAACTGGTCTTCCATTTCAACCACATTAATACGACCGCCTTTGGTATAATCCTGATGAGCAATGCAATTATTTATAGCCTCACGAATTGTAAACGGCTCATACTGGTCAACTTCATCTGGGAAAAGAGTGCCATCTTTGATATAGCGGTATTTCAGATTGCGGATTTTTGCATATATCCTGTCAACCGCCAGCAGCAACGGACAGCTTTCAATGTGATAGTCCTTATCGTTCCCTCTGGCGTCTTTCAGCAGCCAGCGTATTTTTGCTTCAGCCGGATTGATAAAATGCTCGGATTCTGATTTTCCCAAGAGGATTATTGCCGCACGGGTAATCTTGCCTTTTATGATTAGCTTGGCTTTGTTCAGAAATGCGATGTCATCCCACTGATTCGCATCTTTTGCTTGCTCAGGGAACTTGTTCTTATAGTTCTCCCGCGCTTTTGCAATTGCCGCAGGATCAAGGTCTTCTACAGTCGCGCCGCTTACTATAACTGCGCTCCAGTCTTCTGCAGCTCTCTGAACCCTGATTCGTTCTATCTCCTCTATATTCAGTGGAGACAATTCTTCACCATCTCTCCCGTAATAATGCCCATCAAATGAAATGGGTATTCCTTTAGGGGCAGATGGTATTTGAAACATGACCACCCGTCCTTCCGACAGATGCAGTTCATAAATCTCGATAAAGGTGATGCGCTTAGTGGTTTTATTGGCAATCTCCCCTTTAAGACTGTCGAGGTCTTTGCGGTTTGGACGAAACCGACTGCCGACTATTGTCCTGCCCTTGTCCTTAATACCAAATATCAGCCATGCGTATGGTCTGCCTTTAAGATTTGCCTCATTTGACAGAGCCGAAA
>CAZVZI010000355.1:0-2191 GCA_964631455.1 uncultured Thermodesulfobacteriota bacterium
AATACTAAAACAGTCCCGGAATATTCAAACCTGCCGTAACCTTACCCATCTCTTCGGACGTCATTTCCTGAGATCTCTTCACCGCCCCGTTTACCGCCGCTGCAATCAAATCCTGAAGCATTTCCACATCATTTGGGTTTACCACAGAAGGGTCTATTTTTATAGATACCAGTTCTTGCCTTCCATTTATTGAGACGCTTACCATGCCGCCGCCGGACGCGAATTCCACTGTCTTATTTGCAAGCTCTTTTTGAATTTCGGCCATTTTTTCCTGCATCGCCTTGGCCTGCTTTAAGATGTTTCCCATTCCTTTATACATTTATCCTCCTCCGGTCTTCCGCTATTCTCCCTCCAAAAACCTTAACAGCTTCTTTGATTATCTTATCGTCCTCTTTTAGTTTTGAAGAAGAGGCTGCGCTGTCATCTGCCTTTATATCCACTGTCATTCCCTTGCCAAAAAAATCATTACAGAGTTGCTCCATAATTTTCTTATTTTCATAGAGATATGCAAAATACGGTCCGTTCTTTACGCTTATAGAAATGACGCTGCCATCCATAGAAACAAGGTTTGCGATCTCTAAATGCGAAGCCAGCGGCGGTTTTTTCTTTTTTATGAAATTTAAGAGGCTTGACCATTGTTCGCTGTATGAGTTTGAAAATTCTGATTCCTGAACCTTGCTTGTAACAGGCTTGGAGTCTTGGTTTTTAGGTTCCTGCCTTTCCGCCTCGCTTCCACAGTTGGCCAAATCTCCCAGCCTGCCAAGTATGGTATTTATTGATTGAAGATTTTCAAGATGAGCCATCTTAAGGAGGGCCATCTCCAATGTATATCGCGGAGACGGAGATCTGGAAACATCCTCATATCCCTTGCTCAGAAGTGTAAACACCAAATGGAGGTCTAAAAGGCCGACCTTATTCGCCAATCTTTTCAAATCCTCAATCTCGCTATCCGGCAGGTCCAGAACGCCCCTTGGCTCCTCCACCGTCTTTGCAATTACCATGTCCCTTATATGCTCTAAAAAATCCTGACAGAACTTCTTTAAATCATAACCAAAATTATAGACCTTTTCAACAAGTTTTAAGCACTCCTGGCCATTTTTATCAATCACGGCCTCGCTTAATTGAAAAAGGAGCGCCCTGTCCATGAGTCCCAGGGCGTCCGCAACATCAGTTTCCTTTACATCATTGCCGGCAAATGCTATTACCTGATCCAGCAGACTGTGGGCGTCTCTCATACTACCGTCCACCTCTCTTGCTATGAGATAGACGCTTTTATCAGTAAGGCTTACCCCCTCTGCTTCTGCAACAACCTTAAGATGATTCTGTATCTCCTTCACCGATATCCGTTTAAAATCAAACCGCTGGCATCGTGAAAGAATGGTGGCTGGTATCTTATGAGACTCTGTTGTTGCAAAAATAAAGATTGCATGAGCGGGCGGCTCTTCCAATGTTTTTAATAATGCATTGAATGCCTGATTGGAAAGCATGTGGACTTCGTCTATTATATAGACCCTGTACCTGCCGTGTGATGGAAGATACTTAATGTTTTCCCTAATTTCCCTTACATTGTCAACGCTGGTATTTGATGCCCCGTCTATCTCAATAACATCCACTGAAATGTTGCCGGTTATTTCTTTGCAAGACTGGCATTCGTTGCACGGCAATGGAGTCGGGCCTTTTGCGCAGTTCAGGGCCTTTGCCAAAATTCTGGCTATGGTTGTCTTGCCTACTCCCCTTGGACCGGAAAAAAGGTAGGCATGGGCAATCTTTTTGCCGGCAATGGCATTCTTTAAGGTTGTGGTAACATGCCCCTGGCCTATGACATTTTCAAAAACAGTCGGCCGCCATTTTCTTGCTAAGACTAAATATGACATATCAGTTATCAGTGAGCAGTGAGCAGTTATCAGTTTTTACTGTTCACTGATAACTATTCACTGTTAACTGTTTTTCATGGTTACTACTGATAGCTAGGCGCCCCTGCGGCACATAGAATATGTTACTACCGTTGCTTCCTTCCGGACCTGGCGGGGTTTGTAACTTTCTATTGCGCAAGACCCAGCTATCAATACTAACCACAAGACTACAGTGAGCAGTGAATAGTGAAAAGTGAATAGTTGCAAGTTGTTAATATTAGATATGTCTTTTCACTTTTTACTGTTCACTGATAACTGTTCACTGTTAACTGTTTTTA
>CAZVZI010000356.1:0-2155 GCA_964631455.1 uncultured Thermodesulfobacteriota bacterium
GGCTTCGGCGTGAGCTCAGCCGAACGCTCACCATGACATTGTCACCCTTAGCGTTCGACTGAGCTCACGCCGAAGTCCTGTCGAAGGGTCACCTTGCCGGCCTTACAGCCACATTTATAACAAATTCGCCATAATCCGTTGTAAACGGCACAACAAGGGTTTCAAGACGGACGCCGCTGCTCATAGTGGCATTGCCTGTGAAGACCATAGGCGGCGTAAGCCTGAAATTAAACCCTTTATCGTTAAGTATGGTTAACGCCTTTCCGATAATTATATTTACAAGTTCCGCAATACTGTCAACTACCATCGGCTGAACAGAGTCAAATTTTCTGTCATTCATAATGCACGCTATCTTTACGGCAGTCTCTGCCTCCATATCAAATAAAACCTGTCCTTCCACATCCCCTGTCAGCCCAATAACCACGAGAAGCCCCTTGCTTGCCACCGGCCCTCCGCTAATCGACAATTTTCCTTTATGCACAACCGTCTTGATAACATCTTCAAGCACGTTGTGGGCGGCTTCCACAAATGGATTTATATAGTCAAGTCTCAACCCTTTATCTCCTTTAGCACAAATTGTATAATCTCAGCAGCCTTTGCAGGGTCAAAAGGCTTGGATATGAAATGTTTCGCGCCAAGGCTTAATGCCTTTTTTACAAGCTCCTGATAGCCCAGGGAACTCACGATAATAACCCTTGCGTCTTTATCTTTTTCTTTTATTTTCGCCATAGCCTCCAGGCCTTCCATCTCAGGCATGGATACATCCATGATAACCAGGTCGGGTTTCAGTTTGAAATACTGCTCAATGCCCTCTCTGCCCGTAGTCGCCTCGCCTGCCACAACACCCCCTATCATCTCCACAACCTTTGACATATTCTTCCTTGCAAACACGGAATCGTCCACAATGAGGAATCTGTATTTCTGGCCGGAAATTGTCTCTTCTTTATTTCTCATTTGCATATATTCTATCCCCCTTTAAAGAGTAAGTCGTGAGTCATTACTGCTCACTGCTTACTGCATACTGCTTACCCTCTCTTGATACTGCCTCTGTAATAGCGCCTGCCATATGATTTAGCGACACTATCCTGTCTGCATAACCCCGTTCAATCGCGACCTTAGGCATACCGTAAACAACGCAGCTTTCCTCGTCCTGCGCAATGGTTGCGCCGCCGGCAGCCTTTATCTGGCCAAGCCCTTCTGCCCCATCCTCGCCCATCCCTGTCATAATAACACCTACCGCATCCTGTCCGTATTCTATTGCAACAGAATGAAAAAGAACATCCACTGAAGGCTTATGGCCGTTGACAGACGCTGTGCTGCTTACAATGACAACAGAGCCGAGATTAGTCTTCTTTACCTTTATATGCTTTCCACCCGGCGCTATGACAGCGCGGCCTGGGATAATCATATCGCCGTCCCTGGCTTCCTTAACATCTATCTTGCATATATTATTCAAACGAGTGGCAAAAACCTCTGTAAAACCCGGAGGCATGTGCTGAACTATAAGCACCCCTGCCTGTATGTCCGCAGGAAGCATTGGCAAAAGATATGTGAGCGCATTAGGTCCGCCGGTAGAGATGCCGATGGCAACGACCTTATTTGCAGTCCTGTCTATCTTCCTGGGGATTTTCTGAAAAGGGGCAGCCGGCCTTGGAACAGCAAACAGCCTGCTGGGTGAAACCTTTGCAATAGCCTTTATCTTTCTTATAAGGTCGTCCGCAATATCGCCGATATGAACCGATATTGCATCATGAGGTTTTGTTATAAAATCCATGGCTCCTATTTCAAGGGCCTTCAGTGTAAGCTCTGCGCCGGCCTCTGTAAGGGAACTCACCATAATTACCGGCGTCTTGTATTCCGCCACAATATGCCTAAGCGCAGTGAGACCGTCCATTCTCGGCATATCAACGTCAAGGGTTATAACATCAGGCCTGTAAGCCGCTATCTTTTTCAGGGCAAAGAGGCCGTCAACTGCCGTTGCAACAACCTCTATGTCAGGGTCTTTTGCAAGGATGTGGGGAATGAGTTTTCTCATTAAGGCAGAGTCATCTGCCACAAGAACCCGGATTTTATTTTTTGGTTTTATGTCCATAGGGTAATTATACTAAAGGCAATAAATAACTTGAGGTTACTCTATTCATGTCATGCCCGAATG
>CAZVZI010000357.1:0-2150 GCA_964631455.1 uncultured Thermodesulfobacteriota bacterium
CAAATTGATATTGAATAAATACATAGATTAAAGAGCCAGCGAGCCAGCCTTTACCTCTTAAACCCCTCTCCCCTTGCGGGAGAGGGTTGGGGTGAGGGGTTTAAGATAAGCCAGCGAGCCGATGGATGTAGAACTAACATAGTTGAAGCTATGTTACTACATTTATCGGCTTTTTTATTTTCAAAAAATTTAAAAACAAGGAGGACCTAACATGGCTCGCTGGATAGTATTTTTATTTACAATATTTTTTCTGCTTCCATTTACTGCAATGGCTGAAGAAAAGACAGAAGAAGATGTAAAAGCAGAAGCAGAATTAGAGGTTATGAAGATTGAAGATGTGGTAGTAACCGCTCCCCATATGATAGAGCCTTTAATTGTAGAAACCAATCCGAAGTCTCCGAGACAGCCCTTTCCCGCGCATGATGGAGCGGATTATCTTAAGACCATACCCGGATTTTCGATTGTTCGCAAGGGCGGCACCGACGGAGACCCTGTATTCAGGGGTATGGCCGCTTCCCGCCTGAATGTATTAATGGACGGACAATATATTCTTGGCGGCTGTGGAGGAAGAATGGACCCGCCTACTGCATATGTCTTTCCTGAAATATATGACAGAATTAAGATATTAAAAGGCCCGCAAACCGTGAAATACGGGGGCGGCAATATCGGCGGCATAGTGCTTTTTGAGCGTGATGCAAAGTATTTTGAAACGCCTGCTGTCCACGCTGACACAGGTCTTATGTTAGGAAGTTTCGGCAGGAATGACCAGATTGTAGATGTCTCGGCAGGAATGCCGCTCGGATTTATTAATGTTACCGGCTCCCGCAACGACTCTGATGATTACAAAGATGGCGACGGAAAAAAGGTTCATTCGTCTTATACAAGGTGGAGTTTGGGGGGAACTGCAGGATGGACGCCGGATAAAAATACCAGTCTGATTTTTTCTTTTGACAGGAGTGATGGAGAAGCCGCATATGCTGACCGTATGATGGACGGCAGTATGTTTGACCGCACAGGCTACGGTTTAAAATTTGAAA
This sequence comes from uncultured Thermodesulfobacteriota bacterium, assembly GCA_964631455.1. Lineage (GTDB taxonomy): Bacteria > Desulfobacterota > GWC2-55-46 > UBA9637 > UBA9637 > JACRNJ01. The sequence goes on from CAZVZI010000357.1 coordinate 1,038, forward strand.
AAACATCCATTTCGCCGCTGCTGAATAATCTTAAAGCCCAAGTTTATTATAACTATATTGACCATATTATGGACAACTACTCTCTGAGAACAGTCATGCCTAATCAATATTCCCTCAGCAACCCTGACCGTGAAACAGAGGGAGGCAGTATGTCGGCTGATATTAATCTTTCGGATAAAGTCGCCTCAACCCTCGGGGCAGATTATCAGTGGAACAAACATACGGGAAGAAGCTGGAGCAATCAGGCAGGACCTATAGATGTGAATTCAAAACCGCGCACCCCGGACATGACATCTTCCAATGTCGGAGTATTCGGAGAAGTCGCCTATTCCATCAACCCGAAAGACCGGATTATCAGCGGCATCCGCGGCGATTTCCTTGATGTTGAAAATGAAAAAACTACAGGCTCTGGGGCAAATAGCAGCACAACGGACAAGATGTTAGGGGGATTTGTCCGTTATGAGGATACTATGACGTCAGCGCCGGCAACATTTTATATAGGCTTCGGACATACGCAGAGACCTGCTGACTGGTGGGAGAGGAACAGGGATTTCTTTTTAAAACCTGAAAAAGACAACCAGATTGACGCCGGCGCCATATATTCCGGCAGCGAGATAAAGGCGGCTTTGTCGGCATTTTATGCAAAGATTGATGATTTCATACTGGTAAGAAACAACAATACTGCGCGTAATATTGACGCCGAGACATACGGCGGCGAAGCTGAGGTATCATATATCTTTGTCCAAAACTGGAAGGCAGGCACAAGTTTGGCGTATGTTCACGGTAACAATAAAACCGATAATGTTCCTCTGGCTCAGATGCCTCCGCTTGAAGGCAGGATTACGTTGAATTATGACAATAAGGTTTTTTCTGCCGGGGCACTCTTGAGATTGGTGGCAAAACAGGAGCGCTTTCATGCAGGATATGGAAATATCGTGGGTCAAGACATTGGAGAGACCTCTGCCTTCCAAGTTTTTTCTGTTAATGCCGGTTACAGACCGGTTAAGGGGCTACTGATTACTGTCGGTATTGACAATATTTTTGACAAAACTTATGCAGAGCATATAAGTAAGGGCGGATCTGCTGTGGCAGGGGATGACCAGACAACAAGGG
>CAZVZI010000358.1:0-2150 GCA_964631455.1 uncultured Thermodesulfobacteriota bacterium
AAAAGGTATGATCCCGGCATCAGCATTGAAGGGGTTTTGTCCAGCGCCCCTGAAACATTTCCGGACAAGGCAAGGTTTCACATAGATGCGGAAAGGGTCTTTATAACCCCCTCTTTTCCCCCTTTTAAAAAGGGGGATGAAGGGGGATTTATTCCTGTTACAGGAAAGATTCTCATTACTGTTGGAAGCCCGCCTGTGAAAGTCAAATACGGCGATAGGATAAGATTTATCGCCAAACTCCGCATACCGAAAAACTTTGGCAACCCCGGCGAGTTTGACTATGCCGGTAATCTTGCGCGGCAAGGCATATATGTTACCGGGTATGTTGAATCGGGAAGATGGATTGCCGTTATCGGGGGCGAGGAAAAACACGGCTTAATGACATCAATCGAAAAGATACGGGATAAAATAAGAGATTTCATTGACAATTCAGGCGCTGAAAATTCTGCTGTTATTAAGGCGCTGATTCTCGGCGAAAAAGGGGAGATTTCAAAAAGCATAAGAGATGATTTCACCGGCACAGGCACCGCCCACATCCTTGCCATATCAGGTCTTCATATAGGCATCATTGCATTTGTCTCATACTGGACAATATTACAGATATTGAAACTGTCTGAGAGGCTCATGCTTGCCTTTGATATAAGAAAAATAGCCGCTGCCTCAAGTATCGTTCCTGTGCTTTTGTACGGCGCTATTGCCGGCTTTTCTGTGTCAACTCAAAGAGTGGTAATAATGGTGTTTATCTTTATTCTTTCGGTTCTTGTGGACAGGGAAAAAGGGTTTTACAATACCCTTGCTGCTGCGGCATTTGTTATTCTTGTCATATCTCCGCTGTCTATTTACGACATATCATTCCAATTGTCATTTGTATCAGTGCTTGCCATCATATATCTTGTGCCAAAGTTTCAAGAGCTATGGATAAATGATGGTGATGACCTTGCACGACTTTTGCCTCCGAATCCTGCAAAAAAACCGTTTAAGAACTATCTCATAAATCCATTGGCCGTGTCTGTTGCGGCATCCCTCGGCACAACGCCGTTTATTGCATGGCACTTTCATAGAGTTTCTATTATCGGCATTTTGGCAAACATTATTGCGGTGCCGCTCATGGGTTTTATAGCAGTCCCTCTTGGGCTCATCTCCAGCCTTGCCTCATTTTTATATCTGCCGTTTGCGGATTTGTTCTTAAAACTTTCTGATATTATTTTGAATGTTTCTTTATGGATAGTGGATATGTTCGCCCGGCTTCCCTATGCATCTGTCTATACAACAACGCCAACTATTTTGGAGGCGGTTTTATTTTATCTCCTGATAATCTGCATCGTAGAAGTTAAGAGGTCGCAGTTTTTCAAATATGGCTTTGCCGCAGTGATACTGGTTCTTATAGGCAATTACTCATACTGGTATTATCATCTCAATTACAACCCAAATCTTAAAGTCACCTTTATCAGCGTCGGGCAGGGCGACTCTGCGCTTGTGGAATTTCCATACGGCAAAAAGATGATCGTAGACGGCGGCGGTTTTTACAGCGATGATTTTGATGTGGGCGAAAGGATTATTGCGCCGTTTCTCTGGGAAAACAAGATTAACAAGATTGACTACCTTGTCTTAAGCCATCCCCAGACAGACCACATGAAAGGTTTAAAATTTATAGCAGAAAGGTTTCTGGTAAAAGAATTTATATGGAATGGTTCGGCTGGAAATGACTGGGCATATACAGAGTTGATGCAAGCTCTTGATATGAATCATATAAAAAAGTTTATTACTAACTCATCCACGCCGCCGTTGAATATAAATGGCGTACATATCAGCTTTCTCAATCCTTCGCAGGGCAGCTATCTTGATGTCAACAACAATTCATTAGTAGCTAAACTTGAGTATAAAGATGTAAGTTTGCTCTTTACAGGCGATGTAGAAGCAGCCGGTGAGTCTGCTATGCTCAATCAGAATAAGGATATTAGCGCCGCCATATTAAAGGTCCCCCATCACGGCAGCAGGACATCCTCTACCACAGATTTTTTGAATAAAGTTCAGCCTAAACTTGCGGTTATCTCTGCCGGCTATTCCAATCCATTCGGCTTCCCGCATCCTGAAATATTGAAAAGATATGAAGAATTGAAAATACCTGTTGTAAGGACAGATATAAACGG
>CAZVZI010000359.1:0-2139 GCA_964631455.1 uncultured Thermodesulfobacteriota bacterium
AAGCCCGCCGATGATTGAATGTTCTTCAGCGGTTATAATCACCCCTGTCTCTTTCGCCGCCTTCACAATCAATTCCCTGTCAATGGGCTTTATGGTTGACATATTGATTACACGAATGTTCAGACCTTCTTTCTCAAGCATGGCAGCCGCATCCAAAGCATGACTGACCATGAGTCCTGCCGCAATGATCGTTGCGTCTTTGCCGTCTCTGACAACAGAGGCCTTACCGATGGTGAATTTATAATCATCCGGCAAAACAACAGGGAATTTCCCGCGCGCAAGCCGGACATATACAGGGCCGTTATATTTTGCAATCTCCTGAATGACCGATTTTGTCTCAACGCCGTCGCACGGCACAATAACGGTCATGTTCGGGATAACCCTCATGAGCGCAATATCCTCGATTGCCTGATGCGACCCCCCGTCTTCGCCAACGGTTATACCGCCGTGAGTTGCAACAATCTTTACATTCAATTTTGGATATGCAATAGACTGCCGAACCTGCTCCCATGCCCTGCCTGAGGCAAATATGGCAAATGTGGACGCAAACGGTATCTTGCCTGCTGCGGCTAGGCCTGCGGCTGTTCCCATCATATCCGCCTCGGAAACTCCCATGTTAAAAAATCTCTCTGGGAATTTCTTTGCAAATACACTTGTCTTTGTGGAGCCTGAAAGGTCGGCGTCAAGGGCAACAATATCTTTGTAACTTTCCCCCAGCGCTGCCAAAGTCTCTCCATATACATCACGGGTAGCGATTAGTTTTGTCATGGCCCCATCCTCTCCGGCCATCCATCCGCCGACATCCCCAATTCCTCAAGAGATTTCTTCAATTCATCATCCGACGGCGGAACGCCGTGATACTGGTATTTACCTTCAAATATTGAAACTCCCTTGCCTTTGACTGTCCTTGCAATAATCATGGTTGGTTTGTCTTTTATTTTTTCGGCATCGTCCAATGCCTTGACTATCTGCTCCATATCATGTCCGTCAATCATGAGCACATGCCAGCCGAACGCCGTCCACTTTTGGCTGAGCGGTTCAATGTTCATCACATCTGTGACAGCCCCGTCTATCTGGAAGCCGTTGAAATCAACAATGGCGCAGAGATTGTCCAATTTGTAATGCGCTGCGCTCATGCCCGCCTCCCACACCTGTCCTTCTTCCTGTTCGCCGTCGCCCATAAGCGCATAGACCCGCGAAGGCTTTTTATCAAGCCTCAACGCCAGCGCCATTCCGTTGGCCATGGAAAGCCCCTGGCCGAGCGAGCCGGTGCAGACCTCTATGCCGGGTGTGCATTTCATGTCAGGATGGCCTTGAAGTATCGTGCCGAGTCTTCGCAGGGTAAGCAGTTCCTTTGGCGGAAAATATCCGCATCTTGCAAGCGCGGCATACTGAATCGGCGCAGCATGGCCTTTTGAAAGAATAAATCTGTCCCTGTCAGGCCACTTTGTGTCTTTGGGGTTGTGCCGCATCTTATAAAAATATAGCGCGGTAACAATATCTGCGGCAGAGAGAGAGCCGCCTGTATGCCCTGATTTTGCCTTGTTGAGCATCATCAAGACATCTAATCTTAATTGCCTTGCCCATTTTTTTAAGTCTTCCGTGTTTAGTTTTGTCAAAGCTTACTCCTTTTCGCTCACAGATAAATATTCAAGGATAACATCATCAAGGCTTTTTTCCGAAATAAGCTGCCCGCCTTCTTTTTCCTCCACTATCTTTTCTGCCGGTTTCACCTGCGGCGCAGCCTTTTCTTCCTTTTTATCAAATACGCCGTCCTTTAAGTTTTTCAACATGGTGCCGTGCTGGTCGCGCATAATCTCTTTTACGACAAGGTCAAGCTTGTCAGACTTGATAATATCCGCATAGCTCGTCCTTTTGGAGGACATAATGACGCCCTCCTTAAACAGGAGCGTTGTTATCACAGGATTTTTCCTGCCACCGTCCTCTGTCTGGATATGGTAGACAGTCCCTTTATGTATTACATTTTCATTGAAGCCAAGCTGCATAGTTTACCCATTTACCCAGTTAGAAGGTCGCTCTAAAAAATCAGTCACCACATTGAACAGTTAAATCTATTTTAAAGGAGCCTTCTAACAGGGTTTGTCTTGAATTTTCTAACACACTATATTGATTTATGCA
>CAZVZI010000360.1:0-2135 GCA_964631455.1 uncultured Thermodesulfobacteriota bacterium
CTTGTCCCGAAGAACCAAAACCGAGAAGGAATCTGCCCTGTCTATCAAATATCTGCACAGCGTCAAAAAGGGCGTCCACCACATAGATATGGCCATTAGCGTCAACCGCCACACCCTTTGGCCTTGCAAAATAACCGGAACCATCCCCCTGATGGCCAAACATAGAAACAAACTTTCCTTCTTTATCGAATATCTGTATCCTGAAATTCATGGAATCCGTCACATAAATAAACCCTTCCCTGTCAACGAAGATATCGGTTGGATAATTGAACGCGCCTTTCTCCAGTCCGCGCCGCCCGAATGCATAAAGGTATTTTCCACTCAGATTATATACGGTTATATTATGCCCCTTTGCGTTCACCACATATAAAAACCCTTGGTTCTTATTAATTGCAATACCGGCAGGCCTCCGGAGGTTTTGTTCAATTTCAAATAATAATTTCCCTTTCCTGTTAAACGCAAAAACCTTGCCAAAATCCGAATCCGACACATAGATATTGTCCTCTTTATCTACAGCAACTCCTATAGGGGATGAAAATCCGCGGTCATTGAATTCATCAATCCATGTATAACCGCCATCTTTCCTGTCAAAGATATGCAACCTTTTGAAGGCCGTATCTGCCACAATAAGCCTTCCGGCATTATCCACAGCTATGCCGTATGGTTTTATAATCCTATCTGCCGTTTCACCTGCCAGGAACTCAAACACCCTGCGGAAAAAACCCTTTTTTGTTCCGGCATCATCAGGCTTTGCTATGCTATATTCATAGCCTATCCTGGGAGGCGCCGGCGGTGTAGGCCAAACAATGGGGGCGGAAAGGTTTTCTTGTTGATTGTGCTTGGAAAGGGTGGCGGAACAACCTGCCAAAAACAAGAGGCAAGAAGTTAGAAGCAAGAAGTTAGAAGCAAGAAGCAAAAAGAACTTTTCTTTTTCATCTTGTCTCTTGCCTCTTGCCTCTCTCATCTTGCCTCTTGCCTCTCTCATCTTGCCTCTTGCTTCTTGCTTCTGTATATCTATTCCTCTATTTCCTGTGGCAATACTGGCATATGGGCTTACCCGCTGACCGCAACCGCCACTCATAGTCCCCCCCTTTGTCTGCCTTGCCTATGAGCAGGCCCCTCTCATGGGGGTTATGACATGTGGCACAAAATATCTTGCCGGTTTTAGGCTCAACGGGAAAAATTATATCCGACTCTTTCAGCGACAGTTCTATATTCTTTGCAATAGACTTTGAAGGCACTACTTCATGATCAGGCGCACCTTGTTGACCTTTGCTCTTCATTGCGCCGTACCACTCCCCTCCCGGATGCTTCCTTTCAGGATGGCATCTGTAACACCCTTGCTTTATATCTTCGTCAAACCGCAGCTTGGCATCCATGATGGATTTGGCCTCTTTTATATTCGGCGTCTCTACATGGCATATCAGACATTTTTCCCACAGAATCTTCCCCTCATCGCTTATCTGATCATGGGGAATGTCCTCTAACGAGACCCCTTCCTTTACTACCGAACTACCTGTCTTTACAGCGCCCTCTTGGGCAAAGGAAACAGGGACAAAAAACAAGAAACAAGAAACGATAAACAAGGAGACACTAAAAACCTTGCCAATTCCCGTATGGCACATAAAACATCCTCCCTTAGCTGGCGAGCAAATCCTTATAACTTCCGATTCGCCTTCTTACCTTAATTACTGCCCAAATGCATATACAGACCCGTCTTTTGATCCGACAAAGACCATCCCGTTAGCTACGGCCGGCGAAGAATGTATCCCGCCTGCTGTCGCATATTTCCAAACGATTTCCCCGTCCTTCAAACGCACTGCATACACAGTTCCATCCTCACAACCGGCTAAGGCAATATCATCCGATGTCAGCGCTAAAGTAGAATTGATCTCACCCGGAAGTTTATATTCTTTTTTTAACTTCCCGTCTTTGATATCAAAAGATTTTATTGCCCCATCTTTAAGACCGATGTAAACAGCGTCTTTTGACACAACAGGAGAAGAATATGGCCAATCGCCTACATTAACCTGCCACATTACGCTTCCGGTTTTTGCATCCATGGCGAGGAGGAGGCGATTATATGAGGAGATATACAAAACGCCATCTTTAATAACAGGCGAAGAATATATGGA
>CAZVZI010000361.1:0-2128 GCA_964631455.1 uncultured Thermodesulfobacteriota bacterium
GTTCTTTGCTTGCATTATTTTTTCTTTTTTGTGCTTTTCTTTTTCGGAGCTTCTTTTACCGCCGGTTTGGCCTTTGCCTTTGCCGCCTCAATCTCCTTCTTTAGATTGTCCCTCTCCTGAGTCAGAGATGCTATCTGAGCCTTAAGGTCGTCTGCCTCTTTCTTCAGGCCTTCCACCTGAGTTTTTAGACCGTTGTTCTCATCGGTCAAGGTCTGAACCTGACCCTTTAGCTGTTCATTTTCCTGTTTTAGCTGCTGACCGCAGCCGGAAACAGCTATAGCAAGCATAAATGCAAAGATGCTGCTTAATACGACTGTCTTTTTTACCATTATCGTTCTCCTTTCTTTTTTTGTTTTATTTTTAGGGCCTTTGGTTCAAAATTTTTACATCTTATGGTGCAAAAGTCTTTCCACTATTTCGCCGGTCTTAATATGTTTTTCCACTATTTCAGCTATATCAGCTTCCGCCACATTATGATACCATATTCCTTCCGGATAAATGACAATGGCGGGACACAGTCCGCCTTTGGGATTTGTTTCCTTGCAGACGCTGATGCATCCGCTCTTGGAGGTTTTTATATCTGCTGTCAACCCTTCTGAGTCTAACTTATTCATTAGAAGTTCAAGCAATCTTTCAGAGCCGGCAGCGGAGCAGTTTTTACCGTGGCATACAAAAATGTGAAGTTTATACGGTTTCATCGTAAAGTGCATACAAAGAATATCCATTTAAAATATCCATGTCAAGACATTTTGCTGAAAAAAACGAATATTCTAAAACCTCTCCATTTTTTCTGTTTTAGAATATTCTTGACACAAATCACAATTTAAGATAAATAAATACACCACAATTTAATACTGTATCCAGGTGACCCTTTAAAGAGGGTAGAATAGGGAAGAGGGTGAAAGCCCCTCACGGACCCGCCACTGTAAACGGAGACGAAATCTGACGACAGCCACTGGTTTTTTGCCGGGAAGGCGTCAGAGAGTAGGATGAGCCGTAAGTCAGGAGACCTGCCAGGATATGCCTCACACAAGTCTTCGATGGTAAAGAAGGTGAGGGTTAATGGCGTTTGTATTAATCCCCAGTCTTTCAAATCGGAGGCTGGGGATTTTTATTTGGTTTACGCTGAAAAATGCCCGTCTGCTGCGTTGTCGCTACGGCTTCTGCGCTCAACATGCTGTAAAGTATGCCTCGCTTGAAGCCTTGCTTCGCCTTGCATCCGGGACATTTTTGAACGTAAATGATTGGGAGCTTACTATGACACGCATCACGCATCACATCTCACATCTCACAGCAGTTCTCATATTAGGCCACGGTAGCCCTGTATCAAAGGCAAATGAGACATTGCGGGAAATTGCACGCGGAGTAAAAGCAAAGGGCGGCTACGGCATTGTCCTGCCCGCCTTTTTGCAATTTGAGCATCCCAATTTTGCAGAGGCTGTGGATATTTTGGCAGAGCAGGAGGTTCAAAAGATAATTGTTCATCCCTATTTTCTTTATATGGGCGCCCATGTTACTAAAGACCTTCCATTCGAGATAGAGACTGCAAAAAAGAAATATCACAATCTTGAGTTTATCCTTGCGCCGCATCTTGGGTATCATGAAAAACTGGTGGAGATTGCGGTGGAGAGGATTGATGAGGCCAGGGGTCAGGGGCAAGGGGTCAGGGGCCAGAGATTAAAGACTCACGGCGATGCACATTTCTTTATCCAGAACCCAGAATCCCGAACCCCGAATCCTGCCTTTCAGCATCCAATCGAGGCAGAAAGCTTCCGTCTTATAGGCGAGCAGCTTGATGAATCAAGGTTTAATGCAGTGGAGTTGCCGATTGTGAAACGATTAATCCATACAACAGCAGACTTTGAATATGCAGATTTGGTCAGGTTCGGCAATGGCGCAATTGAGACGGGCATAGATGCAATTTCAAAAGGCGCTGATATAATTGTTGATGTAAAAATGGCAGAGGTTGGCATCAGCAGAGAAAGACTTGGTAAATTTGGCGGAGAGATTAGATGCTTTGTTGCAGATAAAGATGTGAGAGCTGAGGCGCAGAAGAATAGTATGACAAAGACCGCTGCTGGAATGCGGAAGGCTTTACCCTTTCTTGATAACAGTATTGTTGCTATCG
>CAZVZI010000362.1:0-2123 GCA_964631455.1 uncultured Thermodesulfobacteriota bacterium
ACAAAGGATATATCCCATATAGAATATGATATAAAAAATCTGCACGATATACTGGATGATGTAAGCCAGCATGCAATGACAGCCCATGGGTTGGCCAGCGGAGTTGCCGGTCAGGAAACAGAGGAGATAAGACAACATCTAATTGATATAGATAAGAAGGTTCATGAGGTGGCGGAACATCTGGATAAACTTGCAAAAGGGATTGAAGATATATTCGCGGAAATGGAGAAAGATATAAAAAATCAGAAATGAGAAATCAGAAATGAGAAATAAGAGTACTGAAAATATTATTGAGGGCTTTTTTGTAAGGAATAGAGAAAGATTCGGATATATCCATACCGGGATGTTTATTGTTTTTGCAGCGCTAATTTTTATTCCGCCGTTTTTGCCTCTCCCGGCAGAAGATGCTGCAATACGGAATAATTTTATACTTATGGCAAGATTTTTGATATGGGGATTGTGGTTTCCGTTAGTGCTGCTTTCGGTTGTTTTCTTTGGAAGGCTCTGGTGCGGGCTATTATGTCCGCAGGGGGCATTGGCTGAGTATGTCGGCAAAAAAGGGCTTAACAGGCCAATCCCGAGGTGGATGCGATGGGAAGGGATGCCCATAATTAGTTTTATCGCTGTTACAATCCTTGGACAGTTGCTTGGCGTCAGAGACTATCCTCTGGCCGCTCTGGAAATTCTTGGAGGGACAATGCTCTTGGCCGCAATTGTCGGTTTTTTATACACAAGCGGATGGAGGCCGTGGTGTCGTTACCTCTGCCCGATAGGGCCTCTCCTCGGAATATTCTCAAGACTTGGCGCAGTAAGTTTTGAAAAAAATGGCGGAGACGGAAGGGGCTGCGTTTGCCCAACTTTCATAAATACCGCAAACAAGGTTGCAAGCTCCAACTGCATAGAGTGTTTTAGATGTGTGAATCCTGAAACATCTAATTCCCTGCGCTTGAGAATAAGGCATCCGGGGCTTGAGATAGAGGAAATAAAAAAGAGGGAGCCGAGCCTGTGGGAGGTAGTCTTCTTATTTTTAGCAACAGGCCTTGCGCTGGGCGCATTCCACTGGCAGGTAAATCCTGTTTACATCCGGTATAAACAGGCTGTCGGCGGCTTTCTGTTGAATAGCGGTTTAGGCGAGTTTATAGAAAAGAGCGGGCCGTGGTGGCTTATGGTCAATTACCCCCAGGCAGGGGAGGTGTTTATCTGGCTGGATTTTATCTCAATAACTACATTTATGCTTATCAGTATGGCAGGCATTGCAATTATCCTGTTTATGCTTACCATGTTATCGGCATCTGTTGTGAGAGAAAAAGAGCGGATTATGGCAACCGTTGCAAAAGTGGGTTATCTCTATGCGCCTGTGGCGCTGATATCCCTTATCATCGGGCTCGGGCTGATATTGTTTCAATCATTGGGCGATATTGGCATAGGCAAGGATGTTGTCCGCATAATGCAGGGTTTCTTATTTGCAGCAGGAGGGATTTGGAGCATCTATTTGGCTGTAAGGCTGCATAACGGCTGGAGCATGGCCGTGATCCCGAATATCATAGGCATAGCGGTTGTGGCCGCGGCATGGCACAAGGTTCTGTTTTAAAAAAATTGAAGGGTTTATGAAAATAAATATCATATTCAGAGAGGAGGTGTAAACTAATGTCTGCACTGATTGTAGGAAAGGAGAAGGGGCTGCGTTTGGGCGTTGTCGGGGATGTCCTGCTGGAAAGCGGGTTTGACCATATCCGTTATCAGACCGGCGAGTCCGTGGATGAGCTTGACCTGACAGGCTATGGACAACTGGATATGTTGATTCTTCTGAAGGATGAGGTGAATGAGCCAGACATTCATAGAATCTGCAGAAGGGCTGTCAGATTGGAAATTCCTGTTGTCTTATGGTGAGAGAAAAAAGGAGGTTGAGAAGATGAGATGGGCGGTATTATCTCTTATCCCAGAAAATACAATAACATTTTCTTACAAACGCAATCTTTGGCCAAATACTGCGTTAACGCCGGCTGTCCAAATACTCACATACTTAAAACAGTATGCTCCGTTTTGTCCAACCATCTTTTCCTTGTCCTTGGCTCAAATCTTGCGTTTGCCCCGAAAAATAAAAACTAAATGCATTTTTCGGG
>CAZVZI010000363.1:0-1464 GCA_964631455.1 uncultured Thermodesulfobacteriota bacterium
AATATATTTTTAAGCCTGAGGGTAACGTCGCTGTCACCGCATGAATACATAGAAACCTTTTCAACATCCACCGCATCCATGGTCACCCTTTTCTTGCCTGTGCCAAGAAGCTCCTGGATAGGGGTCATTTTGTGGTCGAGATATTCAAACGCAAGGTCATCCAGGCCATGGCTCATCCTGGATGGATTTAAAAGATATGAAGCTATCATTGTGTCGTGCGATATGCCCTTGACCTCTATGCCGTATTTTGACAATACCAGCTTGTCGTATTTGATATTCTGCCCGATCTTTTGTATCTTCTGATCTTCCAGGATTGGCTTTAACTCTTTTAATGCTTCCGCCATGTCCACTCCTTCGCCCTTTTGCGCCAATGCCACGTAGCACGCCTCTGACGGCTTCCAGCAAAATGATATGCCCACGAGCTCCGCCTCCATGGGCTGTTCGCTTGTGGTTTCAATGTCTAAGACAAATTCCTTTATGGCCTTCAGTTCTTTAATGAAGCTCTTAAAATCCCCGTGGTTTCGGATCGTTTTATAACACGCCTCTTTATGGACATCTGAATTGGATGACGCGATCTCCCTTGCGAAACCTTTAAACTCCAGTTCTTTAAAAATGCTTAACAATTTTTCTGAATCAGGGGCCTTTACGGCCATCCCGTTGATATCTATTGGTATCGGCACATCCGAATCCACCATTGCAAGCTCCTTGGACATCCTTGCGCTATCCTGCTGTTCAGACAGCATTTTTCTTCTTGGCTCGCTTTTTATCTTGTCAAGATTTTTATAAATATTATCCAGGCCGCCGAATTCTTTTATAAGCTCTATGGCTGTTTTTTCTCCTATGCCGGCTATGCCCGGGATATTGTCGCTCGCGTCTCCGCTAAGAGCGATAAAATCGGTTATATTTTCAGGCCCGAGCCCAGAGAACCTTTCCCTTACCATTTCAGCGTCATAAACCAGGTCGTCCTTGTGCGTAGAGTAGACCTTTATATTTTTATCAACAACCTGCAGCATATCTTTATCTCCGGTAACTATATAAACATCTATATCCTGCTGTGATGCCTTTTTCGCAACAGTGGCCAGGATATCATCCGCCTCAAAACCCTGTTTTTCAAAAATGGGTATGTTATACGCGGACATCACTTCTTTTATCAAGCCCATCTGGCTCACCAGGTCGTCAGGCATGGGTTTTCTGTGAGCCTTATAATCTTCAAACTGCTGATGCCTGAATGTAGGGCCTTTAAGGTCAAAGGCCACAGCAATGTAGGCAGGCTTCTCTTTTTCCAACAGCTTCTTGAGCATCAGGATAAACCCGTAGACAGCGTTTGTGGGCATGCCCTTTGAGTTCCTAAGGTCCTTTATGGCATAAAAAGCCCTGTAACAATAAGAATTTCCGTCAATCAAAAAAAGTTTTTCTTTCTTGCTCATCTATTTTAATTATTTTTTTCTTTTATCCACTTATCTA
>CAZVZI010000363.1:1474-2120 GCA_964631455.1 uncultured Thermodesulfobacteriota bacterium
GAATTCCTTAGCCAATTTTACTCAACTTGACACTTTTGACATTGTCGGGAGTGTCAAGTTGAGCAAAATTCAGCGGTGATAATTCATTAGGAAGGTATTTCTTTGCATAAATAATCGGAGCAAAGCGGAATTATTCTGGTAAAATGCTCAATATCGCTTCGTATTCTTTTCGGGATCCTGCAAAATCTTTCTGGCGGTAGCGTATCATGCCTTCTTTGTGGTGATCCTCTATCCTCTCCTCCTTCATTTTTAACTTTATCTCACCTTCCAAATCCAATAACGCCTTATTTCCCGGAGAACCCTGCTTGGCAGTCCTTATTATATCCAATGCCTTTGTATACTCGCCTTTATTGTAATAATCCTTTGCCTTATTATAAGAGACGTTTGATTCGTTATATGCTTCCCTCTTTGCCTCAGCCTGTTTTCGCGCAGCATGGGAATCTTCGCCAGTGCTTCTTTCTTTTCTCAGCCTGTCCTCAGCCAATCGCAGTGATTCCTGGAGTTCTGCATCGAGAGTCTTATTTGATTTTGTAGGGGAGGGTTTCAAACCCTCCCCTACTTTTTTTTCAGATCCTATCCTGGTCCATTCAGAAGCCTTTTTTGCCCTAGCTTCAGGTTTAAGTTTTTTTATCGGTTTTTTCTTAAC
>CAZVZI010000364.1:0-2119 GCA_964631455.1 uncultured Thermodesulfobacteriota bacterium
AGACTATTCTGATTTATATATGGCGGTTTTGTCACAAAGTATCTCACAGCATCTTAAAACATATATGCAACCCTGACCCTATATACAAATAAATTTTTACTGTATTTGGCATTAGAGAGGCAACTATCTTTTAATCTTGTTGCCAAGATGTTCAATATGGTGTAATCTTGTATATGTGTCCTTTGGAGGTAATATCTGTGTCACCATCCCCTTTTTTACACTTTTCACCCATTGCATTACGCAGATTATTGACGCTCTATTTTGTAATTGCATTCCTCTCCTATGGATGTGGTACCCCATATCAAAATGCGAAGTATCCCTTTTATCATAACCACGATATCGTGGTTATGGACGATATCATTCAGGAAGGGAAAACAACAAAGGATGAAGTACTGAGACAGCTTGGTAGACCAACCATTGATACAAATGATACCCTAGGCAGAAAGAAATGGATTTACCTTTCAGATCCTTACAGAGGATCGGAAGTACGTCTGGATGTTATATTTGATAAGGATGGAGTCGTCGTAGACCACAGGCTGGATAGCGGGGATGGAGGGGGTGAACAAAATCCGCTTTAAACTATGCCTTCTACCTTGAGCATAGCCAACACTAAATAAACTACCTCGCTTATCTCGCTTTGAAACCCAAACACATCGCCGGTTACGCCGCCTAATTTTCTCTTGAAAAAGAAAGTGATCATATAAATTATAATAAATATAATACCAGCATATATCAACCCTCTCCAACCTAAAAATATTGCGGAGAGAAACAGCAAGAAGGCTGTCGCTATTAGAAATTCTCTCAAGCCTGTATGCTCTGTAAATGCCATACCGAGACCGCCGGTTGGCCGCGCATATTCTCCCCAGTATGCCATTGGAACCATAGACCAGCGTCCCATAACAGGCAGGAGAAAGAGGATATGATTTTTTACAGCAGGCGGGAGATTATTGATGGCCAGAAATTTTAAAAGTAGGAGAAGGACAATTGCTACAACACCGATGGCGCCGATACGGCTATCTTTCATTATATCCAATCTATCTTCTTTTGTATTGCCGCCTGCAAGGCCGTCTATGGTATCTGCAAAACCGTCCAGATGAAAGCCGCCATTGGTGAGGATTAAAACTGTTAAAATGAGGACGCTTGCAATATCATACGGCAAAAATTTTAAAAAGAGGATATTTGCTCCAACAAGGATTATCCCCTGAACCGCACCAACCAGAGGGAAAAAGGCCGTGCTTCTGCCCAGTTCCCTCTCTTCAACAGCGCCTTTGATTTTGATAGGGATAATCGTGAGGAGTTGCAGTGCGTATATAAAGCCTTTCATCTTCTTGCTTTTGACTTCTGACTTCCGGCTTCCTGTTCCTTTCCATCATTCCTATCGGATCCCCCTGCCTCTCCAAATGTCGCCATCTCGTTGTAAATCTTAACACCTGCCTCTATCAGAGATATGCCAAGCGCAGCGCCAGTTCCTTCGCCAAGCCGCATATTGAGATTAAGGATTGGTTTCATGTCCATCTTTTCCAGCATAATCCAGTGGCCTCTTTCAACAGAAGTGTGGGCTGCGAACATATAATCCCTGACCGTATGGCAAAGTTCATAGGCAATCAATGCCCCTGCCGTTGATATGAAACCGTCAATGACAACCGGAATGCGGTTTGCAGCAGCTCCCAGCACAAGACCGGCAATGCCCGCTATCTCTGCGCCGCCAAGCTTGGCAAGGACATCCAATGGGTCTTTTGGATTTGGTTTGTTTATTTTTATGGCATCTTCTATGACCCTCACTTTATTTTTGAATGCGCCGTCATCTATACCAGTGCCTCTGCCTGTAACCTCTTCCACTGTCCTCTTTGAAAAGACCGCTGCAATTGCGCTGGAAGGCGTTGTATTCGCAATTCCCATCTCGCCTGTGCCGAAGATGCGATAGCCTTTTTTGGCATACTCATTCGCCAGATTAATTCCCACCTCAATACATTTAATTGCTTCTTCCTGTGTCATGGCAGGGCCTTTGCGGATATTCTTTGTGCCCCTGATTATCTTTTTATGCACAAGTCCGTCTGTATTGCCAAAATCATAATCAACGCCGATGTCTATCACCACCACATCCGCGCCCGCATGCCGC
>CAZVZI010000365.1:0-2116 GCA_964631455.1 uncultured Thermodesulfobacteriota bacterium
TCCATGGTTCTTTTTATTGATTCCGCCCTTCTCCATGTTTTAATCTCCTGATGGTTGCCGGACAAAAGAATCTCCGGAACCTTAAGCCCTCTAAAAGATTCAGGCCTGGTATACTGAGGATATTCCAAAAGACCGGAAGAAAAAGAATCGTCTGCCGCCGATTTATCTGACCCAAGAACACCGTGAATAAGCCTTGATTCCGCATCTATAATCACCAAAGCAGGCAACTCTCCGCCGCTCAGCACATAATCTCCGACCGATACCTCCATATCAACCGCCAGTTCTTTCACCCTCTCATCCACACCTTCATACCTGCCGCATATAATCACCAAACCATTCGAAGCGGCAAATTCGGCGGCCATCTGCTGATTGAACTTTTTTCCCTGCGGCGTAGTAAGAATCACCTTTGCATCAGGATTGAAACCGGCCTTAACCGATTCAACCGCCATTACGATAGGCTCTGCCTTCATAACCATTCCATCGCCGCCGCCGTAGGGAGCGTCATCCGTGGTTTTATGCTTATCAAGGACAAAATCTCTTATGTTGTGGACGCCAATCTCCACAAGCCCCTTTTCAATCGCCTTGCCGAGTATGCTCTGTTTGAGAGGCGATTCAAAAAAATCAGGAAAGATAGTCAGTATATCAAATCTCATTTTCTCCCGGCAAAAGCCCTTCCAACAAATGAACCGTCATCTTTCCGGCGTCAACATCCACTTTTAAAACCACATCGTTGGTAGCAGGTATCAAAATCTCTCCAGAAGCGCCTTTGACTACATACACATCATTGCTGCCTGTAGAGAAAATGCCGGTTATAACACCGACCTTCTTCCCTTGGTCTGTCATAACCTCCATGCCTTGCAATTGAAAATGATAATATTCACCTTTAGGAAGCAAGGGAACGGCTGTCTTATCTACAAAAACATCGTAACCCACCAGTTCGCCTGCGCTATTTCTGTCGTTATATCCTTTAAGAGATGCAAGGATAACGGCTTTATGAGGCCTGTTAGCCGTTACCTCGCAAATTATAGTCCGCCCTTGTTTGGATAAATGGAGTTTTTTCCACGGCTTTTTGTCGCAATCCCCGTAAGGCAGTATCTTTACCTCTCCGCGAATGCCGTGGACACCCACAACCTTGCCGACCAGAAGGCGCTTGTCTTTATTATTCAATTATCTCAAGTACTGCCCTCTTTTTAATCTTTGTTGATGCGGCAGTGAGTATTGTTCTTAGCGCCCTAGCTGTCCTTCCCTGCTTGCCTATAACCTTTCCAAGATCTTCCTTGGCAACAGCCAGTTCAATAACAGATGTGTTCTCGCCTTCAACCTCTGTTACCTTGACCTGCTCGGGATGGTCCACAAGGGCCTTTGCAAGTGTCTCAATCAGGTTTTTCATTTTTCCACCTCCGGATTAGAAATAGCTCAAGCTGCGCTTTTCAGCTTGGCCAAAATGCCCGCTTTATTTAAAACCTTTCCCACCGTTTCGCTTGGAATAGCCCCTTTCTTGAGCCATCCCAATATGGCATCCTGCTTCAGCTCTGCCTTTGCCGGATTCTTTGTTGTGTCATAGGCACCAACTATCTCAAGAAATTTTCCATTCCTGGGAGAATTGGAATCGGTCACCACTATTCTGTAGAAGGGTTTCTTCTTTCCACCTATTCTTGCAAGTCTTATCTTTACTGACATTTTTTATTTTACCTCCCTTTTATGATTTACGATAACTCCCCCTGAACCCCCTCTTTATTAAAGAGGGGGACGGGGGGGAGTTAAAACGGCAAAAGCCCTCTTCCGCCAATCTTCGGCAATCCGCCTTTGGAAAATCTCTTCATCAATTCACGCGTTTGAATGTATTGTTTAACAAGTTTATTTACATCCTGAACCGATGTACCGCTTCCCTTTGCAACCCTCTTTCTTCTGTTTGCATTAAGTATAGTATGGTTAAACCTCTCCTTTTTAGTCATTGAATTTATTATAGCCTCTGTTTTAACCAATTCCTTTTCGTCAGGCGCAACGCCGGATTTTTTCTGCATCTCTTTAAAACCGGGAACCATTGCAAGTATGCTTTCAAGGCTGCCCATCTTCTTTATCTGGCCCAATTGCTCTCTAAAATCCTCCAGTGTGA
>CAZVZI010000366.1:0-2112 GCA_964631455.1 uncultured Thermodesulfobacteriota bacterium
GCGCGGTTTTTTACTGCCCTGGCAGGGATGGACATCGGCACAGCCTTTGGCGGCATGGGTTCAAGCCGCGAGATGATGATAGCATCCCTATCTGAGCCTGCAATGCTCATGGCGATATTTACGGTGTCCTTGGTTGCTCAGTCCACTTCATTGGCGCAGATAGCACTGGTAATTGGCCATGGACCTTTCATTCTCAGGCCGTCCCTTGCTTTTGCATTATTGGCATTTGTGCTTATTGCCATAGCAGAGAATGGGAGAATACCGGTTGACAACCCTGCAACCCATCTGGAACTTACTATGATACACGAGGCAATGATTTTGGAGTATTCAGGCAGGCACCTGGCGCTCATTGAATGGGCGAGCATGATGAAGCTCTTTCTCTTTGCAAGTCTCGGGATAGTTGCATTCTTCCCCTGGGGCATTGCTGGTGGCAGTTTAAGCGATATACCTTTAGCATTTGTTTTATTGGCCATGAAGCTCTTTATTGCAGGCATTGCCCTTGTGTTGATAGAAACAGGTCTGGCAAAGATGCGGATATTCCGCGTGCCGGAATTTCTCGGAAGCGCATTCCTGTTTGCAACTCTGGGGATGCTGTCTTATTTTATTTTGGAATAAAAACTACCCCTCACCTTCACCTCTCCCCTGAGGGGAGAGGGTAGGGTGAGGGGATATTTTCAGATGAATCTCGCATCTCAAATAAACAGCATCCTTGCGGCGCTTATACTCCTTACTGCCTTTGGCCTCCTTGTGCAGAGGAGGATTTACGGCCTTCTGCATCTTTTTGCATGGCAGGGTCTTTTTCTTTCAATAAGCACAGCAGTGGTCGGCTATGCTGCAGGGTCGCATCACCTTTATATATCGTCTGTGTTGACGCTGGCGTTAAAGGTTATCCTTTTGCCATATATACTCCATGCCCTGATTGTACGACTGCAGATCCGTAAAGAGATTGAGGCTGTCGTAAATGTCCCGACTACAATGCTCATCGGTATTGCGCTGGTAATATTCTCTTATCATCTAACTGCGCCTATCATGGAACTTTCTACTCTTGTAACAAGGTCCACACTTGCAGTAGCCCTTGCAACAGTCATGCTTGGCCTTTTGATGATGATTACCAGAAGACATGCGGTCACTCAAATAATCGGGTTTCTTGCATTGGAGAACGGACTCTTTTTTGCTGCCACCAGCGCAACCTATGGCATGCCGCTTGTTGTCGAACTCGGTGTAGCTCTTGATATATTGATAGCTGCCTTTGTTTTTGGGATATTTTTCTTTCAGATACGCACGACATTTGAAAGTTTAGATGTAAACCAGATGACGAAATTAAAAGAAGGGGACTGATGCTATTGCATAATTGCAAATTGTAAAATGCAAATTGCAAAATACAAAATTAAGTACTTTAACTTTTCAATTTAAAATTTGCACTCTGCATTTTGCAACGGAACGAAGCGACATATGACACTTTTAATTCTACTTGGCATATCATTTCTCTCAGCAATTGCCCTTGCCTTTGTGGGTGACAGGAAATTTGCGCCGGAGATAAATATCTTCGGCTCTCTTGCTACATTTCTGGCCGGCATTGCATTGGCGGTTCAGGTCTATATGCAGGGACCGATGCTGGCAGGCAACAACTTTTTCTTTGTTGACGCCTTTAATGTATATCTGGCTGTCCTCACATCCTTTGTATCCATGACAACCGCCATATTCAGCAGAAGATACATGCGCAGGGAAAGGGAGCATGGCCGCATTGGCCACTGGGGCATGAGATTCTATCATGCCATGTTCCAGCTCTTTATCTTTGCCATGCTCCTAGCGCTCCTTACAAACAATCTTGGCATTTTATGGATAGCGATGGAGCTCGCCACATTATCTACTGTGCTTCTGGTTTCCCTCTACCGCACGCCAACAGCGATTGAGGCAGCGTGGAAATATTTCATATTATGTGGTGTTGGAATCGCAATAGCACTCTTTGGCACAGTGCTACTCTACTTTGCTGCAGAACAGGTCTTGGGCGAGGGCGGCGAGGCGCTTCTATGGACGAACTTAAATCAGGTAAAAGATAAGCTTGAGCCGAGAGTCCTTTCTCTTGCGTTTGTATTCCTTGTGGTCGGCTAC
>CAZVZI010000367.1:0-659 GCA_964631455.1 uncultured Thermodesulfobacteriota bacterium
ATTGCAGCCACATATCCGCCCGGCCCGCCGCCGATTATAACAACATCAAATTCCTTCATTCTAAAGACCTCCGTTCTTTTTTGTCCTATACTTTCTCTAACAGAGTAAAATATTCTTCCCTTGAAATCCCTGCTGTCCTTAAATTATTTTTGATTATAAACACCGGCACTTCTTTCCAGTTTGGTATAACAACCGGCCTTGATACACCCTCTTTTGTATATACAAAATGGTCGCCTTCAATCCTTACACATTTAAACCCGGCTTTTTCAAAGACCTTTCTCAGCCTGCTTGCAGGTATAGGTATTATTCTTGACATTGTTAAGATACGCTGACCAATTCAGTTGCAACAAGTTTCGGCGGCAACCATCTTCCGTTATCACCCCTTTTGTAGCGTGCCTCTTCAAGGATGTCCTTTAATGACCCTATCTTCTCAGCCTCTTCAAGAAATAACCTTACAGCGGTATTAAGCATCTCTTTTGCATGCTCTACCGTATTACCGCAACTTGAAACATCAAGCTCAGGACAATAAGCGATATAAGTTGCATCTTCCTTAAACACAATCACATCGTAATCAATCGGTATCATACTTACCTCCATCTTTTACTTCTTTCATATATGCTATCAGTAGGTAACATATTTCAAAGAATATTTAAAGAGAA
>CAZVZI010000367.1:669-2105 GCA_964631455.1 uncultured Thermodesulfobacteriota bacterium
GATATAAAAAATAATGTTGGGCATTTAAGGAAACAATATCATGCCTTCTGAAATGACTTGGCGAAAAGCGATAGACAAGGTGTTGGGTACATCCGCAACCCCCCTTCACTACAATGAGATCACGGAACGGATCATTTCAGAAGATTTACGCAAGAACCTTGGAGCCACACCAGCCTCCACCGTAAATGCGCAAATCTCCGCCTCTATCAAGCACGATGGCGACTCCTCGCCATATATCCGTGTATCCAAAGGCACCTTTGCTATGCGGGCCGGGGCATCGGGCATGTCAATTGTGTCAGCCAAACTCACGCCAGATGTAGCTGAATCAGAAGAATCAGAAGAGCAATATGAAATCATCACCTCCTTCGGCATGTTTTGGCGCAAGGAGGCAATTGACTGGACAGCGACGCCGAAGTTGCTCGGAATGCAACAGATTGGGCTACCCCAGTTGATTTCTGTAAACAGCTAGGCATATACCTCCTATACGACGGTCGCGAGGTTATCTATGTTGGCCGAACAACGGATAGACCTCTGGGCAGACGACTATACGAACACACAATTGACCGCATGTCCGCCCGCTGGGATAGGTTTTCATGGTTTGGATTGCTGCCGGTTTCTGATTCAGGACAGATTGGCTCACTACCAGAGGTATACGGCGCAGCAAAGCTTATTCCTGCGTTGGAGGCTATTTTGATTGAGGCATTGGAGCCGCGTCAGAACAGGAAAAGGGGAGATGACTTGGCGGCGGTGGAGTATCTTCAGAAAGTCGACCCAGAAATCGAGAAAAAGAAGGTTAAAGCCACACTTAATGCCGCTTTCGATAAGCTATGAAATTGTAGAACAAGGCGCTCCAGCCGACCGCTCAACCGCTGCGTCGCGTCGGCTGATATTTGTCTTTCCAAAATAAAACATCCCCCCATCAGGACAAGGGTTTTAAAATCTCTATCTTCCGCGTCTTTTCCCCTGTGTAAAAAAACTTAATTAAAATATACTTCTCCGGCAAAAGTGAATATGCCTTTTCTGCCCATTCTATAATGGTAACTCCATCTCCATACAGATATTCCTCTATCCCCAACTCATATATCTCATTCACATCGCAAAGGCGGTAAAGGTCAAGATGATAAACAGGGAGCCTACCCTCATACTTATTCGCTATTGTAAATGAAGGGCTTTTTACATAACCCTTTACTCCAAGCCCCTGCACCAAGCCCTGCGTGAACAATGTCTTGCCTGCGCCAAGCTCGCCGACAAGCGCAACCACATCCCCTGCTTTAAGCCCCTCGCCTATCTTCCTGCCAAGTTCTATGGTTTCGTCAGGGGATGATGTATGGAAAACTTGTCTCCCTTTTTCGTTCACTAAATTCTCTCACATTTTTTAAAACGGCAAAGTAAAAGGCTCCAGATGTAGGGCGCGCAAATCCTGAGGAGTGAACCTA
>CAZVZI010000368.1:0-2085 GCA_964631455.1 uncultured Thermodesulfobacteriota bacterium
ATCCAAAGAGATTAAAGAATTGAAAAATTCTTAATGACTTTTCAACTTTCTTTTGCTAATCTCTTTTAGTGCAACTCAAGGCGTTAGCCTTGGAAAAAAACTCAAACCTGATCGTAAGGCCTTTTTTTCGAGGTTTGAGTTACAAATTGTTGGAGGATATTTGTGAAGGCAACAAAACCCATCATCTGGAACGGAATAATCAGAGAATTCCAGGAATTTCTCCCAAAAGTCAAGGATGACAATATTGTCACCTTAAGAGAGGGGAATACGCCTTTGATAGAAGCGGTGAATATGGAAGGGGTATTTGAGAGCGGATTGAAAATATTCCTGAAATACGAAGGATTGAACCCGACAGGCTCTTTCAAGGACAGGGGCATGACAATGGCTGTATCAAAGGCAAAGGAAGACGGCTCTCACGCCATAATATGCGCCTCAACAGGCAATACATCCGCTGCTGCTGCGGCGTATGCGGCAAGAGGAGGGCTCAGGGCTTATGTCTTGATACCGGAGGGTAAGATTGCCTTGGGCAAGCTCTCTCAAGCAATGATGCACGGCGCAACGGTCATCCAGATTCAGGGCAATTTCGATGATGCGCTGGCAATCGTAAAAGAGGTTTCGAAAACATACCCTGTTACACTTGTTAATTCAATAAACCCTTACAGGATAGAAGGGCAGAAGACAGCGGCATTTGAAGTATGCAACCAGCTTGGCGGGCTGGCGCCAAACTATCATTTTCTGCCGGTAGGCAATGCAGGAAATATAACCGCATACTGGAAAGGCTACAAGGAGTTTAAAGAAAAGGGAATTATAAAAATGCTTCCAAAGATGATGGGTTTTGAGGCAGAGGGCGCTGCGCCTATTGTAAAGGGGCACCCGATAAAAAAACCTGAGACAGTTGCATCGGCCATACGAATCGGCAACCCTTCAAGCTGGGAGGCTGCGGTAAAGGCAAGGGATGAATCAGGGGGGGTAATAGACATGGTGTCTGACGATGAAATCATTTATGCATATAAACTCCTTGCAAGAGAAGGCGTGTTCTGCGAGCCTGCGTCTGCCGCATCTTTGGCAGGTGTGATAAAGATGCATAAAAAGGGTATTTTAAAAAATGGCGATACGATTGTCTGCACATTAACGGGGCATGGTCTAAAAGATCCGGATACGGCGATAAATTCATCTGAAAAGCCCATTACTGTGCCGCCTGACTTGGAAAAGGTTGTAAAAGTTTTGGGGTTTAAGCCGTAGAATAGAGTGGAGTTTATAAAAATAAATCCATTGCGAGGAGGAGATATGCCGGTTGGGTTTCGAGACATTCTTAAACTGTGGGTAGCAATTTTAGCAATGTCGTTTTTTGCAGGCGCATCTTTTAACTCATGCCTTGCTGCAGAAAAAAAAGAGGCAAAAGGAGAAAATAAGATGGAAAGACCAAAGGCCGCGAAGGCGGTTATTGAAACAAAGTATGGCAATATGGAGATAAAATTTTATCCTGATGTTGCGCCGAATCATGTGAAAAATTTTATAAAGCTTGCAAAAGAGGGTTTTTATGACGGCACGATATTTCACAGAGTTATCCCGGGTTTTATGATTCAGGGAGGCGACCCGAATACAAAGGGGCAGAATAAGAATATCTACGGCACCGGCGGTCCCGGTTACAACGTGAAGGCTGAATTTAACAAGATAAGCCACAAAAGGGGCATATTGTCGATGGCAAGGTCGCAGCATCCTGACAGCGCAGGCTCTCAGTTTTTTATAGTGGTCAAGGATTCCCAGTTTCTTGATAATCAGTATACGGTTTTCGGCGAGGTTGTGAGTGGAATGGAGGCGGCGGATAAAATCGTCAATCTTCCGAGAGACTCAAGAGACCTTCCTAATGAGAGGGTGGATATGAAGGTTAAGATAATTGAATAGTTGCATAACTTGACGATATTGGATATAATAAAAATTAATAGGTTAAATAAGGATCGGACATGAAAAGGGCCAAGAAAATATTCTATATAATCTTTTTCATTATATCCTGTTCTCTTGCGGTGTTTTCTCTTGCTGTGGCGCAGGGGCTGACGTCTCCGGGGATTTACCCTTTTCAGGTTT
>CAZVZI010000369.1:0-901 GCA_964631455.1 uncultured Thermodesulfobacteriota bacterium
CCATTGTTGAGGGTTCCACAGTCAACACAAAATACGGCATGGTAAAGACCGACCATATTTTATTCATCGCGTCCGGCGCATTCCATGTGGCAAAGCCGTCGGATTTGATACCTGAATTTCAGGGGAGATTCCCCATCCGCGTAGAATTAAAATCCCTTGGCAAAGAAGACTTTATCAGGATTTTGCAGGAGCCGGAGAACGCCCTCACAAAACAATACACCGCGCTTATGGACACGGAGGGGATAAAGCTAAAATTTACCGAAGATGCCATAGCGGAGATTTCTGAAATGGCGACTGTTGTAAACGACAGGATGGAGAATATCGGGGCGCGGCGGCTTCACACGATTATGGAGCGGATTCTGGATGACATCTCCTTTGATGCGCCGGACATCGTCGCGGCAGAGCCGGGAAAACAACTCGCCGTTGACGCAAAGTATGTTAAGGACAGGCTCTCTGATATTATAAAAGACGAGGATTTGAGCAGGTATATTTTGTAGTTTTACTTTATGCAACGATATATCCAAAAAATAGAAACACTTCTTGAATCGCTGCCGTATATCCGGCAGTTCTACGGCAAGACTATTGTCGTAAAATACGGCGGGCACGCGATGGTGGAGGAGCGGCTGAAAACCAGCTTTGCCAGGGATATAATACTTATGAAATATGTGGGACTAAATCCTGTTATTGTCCACGGCGGCGGGCCGCAGATTGGAGAGCTTCTCAAAAAGCTCGGCAAGGAGTCTCGTTTTGTAAAGGGGATACGGGTTACTGACGGCGAAACAATGGATGTGGTTGAGATGGTTCTGGTCGGCAAGGTGAATAAGGAAATAGTGGGGCTTATAAATCACTATGGCGGAAAGGCTGTTGGTTTGAGCGGCAAGGATGGCGGATTGATTAAAGC
>CAZVZI010000369.1:911-1399 GCA_964631455.1 uncultured Thermodesulfobacteriota bacterium
GAAGACATGGGAATGGTAGGCGAGGTAAAGGCCGTAAATCCCCATGTTATAGACACCCTTGACCGGGAAAAGTTTATACCCGTTATCGCTCCGGTTGGCGTGGGTGATGACGGCAAGTCTTACAATATCAATGCAGATACCGTTGCCGGAAAAATTGCGGCGGCTTTAAAGGCCGAGAAGCTGATACTCCTCACCGATGTGCAGGGTGTTTTGGACAAAAATAAAAAACTTATATCCGCTCTCAGTGCAGGGGAGGCTAAAAATCTCATCAAGAAAGATGTCGCAACCGGCGGCATGATCCCGAAACTGGAATGCTGCCTCGATGCCTTAAAGGGCGGCGTGTCCAAGGCGCATATCATTGACGGCCGCGTTGAACACGCAGTGCTTTTGGAAGTTTTCACGGATGCTGGGGTGGGGACGGAGATTTATAAGAGTTCACGCTGAAAAACGCCCATCTGCTGTGTTGTCGCTGCGGCTTTTGCGCTCAA